>JBEGRT010000507.1:0-5651 GCA_041180305.1 Pseudomonadota bacterium | reverse complement strand
TGGATCACCAGCAGGCCGTCGATGGCCGGGTCGCGGTTGGCAGCCTCGATGGCGGCGCGGTACTGGGCGGGGCTGGCGTCTTCCGACAGGTCGATCAGCTCGCTGAGTGAGGCCAGGGGGGGCAGCACCGATTTCAGCGCCATGGCCGTCTCGGGCGACAGCTGGCCCAGGGCCAGGTCGATGTCGTGGGCCCAGTCGGCCGCCAGCACGCCAGGCCCGCCGCCATTGGTGATGATGCCCAGGCGCTTGCCCCGCGGGCGCAGCCGGGTGGCCAGGCACTTGGCGGCCGAGAACATCTCGTCGAATGACTTCACGCGCACGGCGCCTGCACGGCGCAGGGCGGCGTCGAAGGCGTCGTCGTTGCCCACCAGGTGCCCGGTGTGGGTGAGGGCGGCAGCGCGCCCGGCGGCACGTCGACCGGCTTTCAGCACGATCACGGGCTTGGCATTGGCCGCTGAACGCAGAGCGCTCATGAAGCGGCGCGCGTCGTCGATGCCCTCCATGTGCACCAGGATGCTCTGGGTGTTCGGGTCATTGGCCAGGAAATCAAGGGATTCGGCCAGGCCCACCGGTGAACGCGGGCCCAGTGAGACCACCGACGAAAAAGCCACGGCATTGCGCGTGGCCCAGTCGAGCATGGCCGCTGTGAGCGAGCCTGATTGCGACACCAGGGCCAGCGGCCCCGGCTGGGCCAGGGGGCCCAGGGTGCTGGCGTTCAGGCCCAGAGCCGGGCGTTGCAGCCCCAGGGTGTTGGGGCCCAGCAGGTACAGCCCATCGCGGCGGGCCTGTTTGTGCCAGGCCGCCGCCTGATCGGCGGGCACCCCGGAAGCCAGCACCATGACGGCCTTGCAGGCCATGCGGGCCGTGAGCTCCAGGGCCGCGGGCACCTCGGCCGGTGGCAGCGCGATCAGGGCCAGGTCGGCCTTGATCTCCATCAGGTCGGCCAGCGTGCCCGTGGTCCGGGTGTGCACGAACTGCAGCGTGCCCTGGAATCGCTGGGCCTTCAGCGCACTCAGCAAGGTGCGGGCGTACGGGGTGGAGGCGTCTTCGGCGTCGGCGCCGCCAGCCATGACCACGAGCGAGCGTGGGGCGAACAGCGGCGCAAGGTAGTGCTGGTCCATGCGCGGCAGTGTAGGCAGGCTGCGGTCACGCCGCAATGCGCCGGCTCAAAGGCCCTGCTTTTCCGGCGATTGCGTCACGGCATGCGAGGCGCTGCCCCTCCGTGGCCCCTCAGTGGCCCTGCAGGGCCTGCGCGATCATCGGCCACAGGGCCTGGTGCGAGGGCCGGAACCAGTCGATGTGCCCGATGGCCCTCAGTCCGTGGTCGGCCGGGTGCACGCGGTGCGCCTGCCTGGGTGCGGCAGGGAAGGTGCGCAGCAGGTCGGCCACCGTGCCCTCGTTGGCAATGTCGTCGTCGCTGGCGTGCAGCACCGTGATGGGGGTGCGCACCTGGGCGTGGAAATCGTGCTCGGGCCGACCCTTGACCGCGTTGGTGGCATAGCCGCCGCGGCTGCACCACTGGCCCCACTGGCGGGCCACCTGGGCCGGCAGGTCTTCGCCCAGGCCGATGCGCGAGGTCAGGGCGTAGCCCTTCAGGCGAATGCTCAAGGGCACGAACATCTGAAGGCCGAACACCGCCTGTGCCCGAAAGGCCGGCCGCATGCGGCGGAACCAGCCGGTCGAACAGGCCACGCCCACCAGGCGCTGGACGCGTGCATGGTTGGGCATCAGCCCGATCATCTGGCCACCGGCGCTGTGGCCCAGCAGCAGCACCTGGGGGGCGCCGGTGCGTTGCAGCAGCCAGTCCAGCGCGGCCACCTGGTCTTGCTGACCCCATTCGGCCAGGGTGGCTCGGCATTGCGCCAGCGCGCCCTGGCGCGACAGGCCGATGCCGCGATAGTCGAACACCAGCAGGTCATGGCCTTGCGCGGCCAGCCACGCGCCAAAGCGAAGGTAGAAGTGCTGCTTCACGCCGGTGGCCGGGCACAGCAGCACCGGCAGGCGGGTGGCCGGTGCCGCACCGCCATGGGCCGGCAGGAAATGGCCTTGCAGTGCCACGCCATCGGCGCAGCGCAGGGTGACGGGTTCAGGGGCTTGCATGGGGGTGGTCCGGCCGGGGGTGTCAGTGGGAGCTGGGGGTGTCAAGACGCCGCACATGCGCCAGCCAGCGCGCGACGGTGTCGAGTTCTTCGGGCGTGAAGCCCTCGGTCAGACGCCCCTGCAGGCGCTGGGTGACTCGGCGCAAGGCCGGCAGCAGGGCCTGCCCCTCGGGCGTGAGCCACACGCGCTGTGTGCGCCCGTCATCGGGGCAGGGCTGGCGCAGCACCCAGCCCAGGGTTTCGATGCGTTGCACCAGGCCAGACATGGCGGGCGGCTCCAGGTCGAGCGCACGGGCCATCTCGCCCATGGTGCAGCCGTCAGCCTGGGCCAGCACAAACAGTGCACCCGCCTGTGCCGGCGTGGGCATGGCGTGACCTTCGGCCTCGGCGGCGGCCAGTTGCTGCTGCGTCATCCACTGTTGCAGGTGCCGCTGGGCCGCACCGAGCAGGTGGATGAAGCGATGGGTGGGCTTTTTGCTTTGCATGCGAAATAAGTGTTTCGGGTGCGAAATATATCCACAAAACAAAGCCCCTGCAAGCAGGGGCGTCGTGCGTGGCCCTTCAGGCCATGAGGGGGGTGTGCTGCCTCACTCGCCCAGCGCTTCGCGGCGGTACAGGCGCGGCAGGAAGTAGGGCAGCATCTGGAACTCGCGCAGCGCGTGGTTGCCCAGGTCTTCGAAGAAGGTGCTGTTGATCACGCGGGCCAGGGCCGTGTTCTTGAAGGTGCTGCGCAGGATCACGCCGTCACCCGTGGGGTTGGGTTTCCACTGGTGCACCAGCTGGTTGTCGGGCAGCAGGCCATCGAGCAGCGTGGGGTTGGCCAGGGCGTAGAAATAGCCCGGGTCGTCGAGCGGCACGGGTGGGGCCTTGACGGCCGGGTCAGCGCCCGTGATGTTCAGCGTCATCAGGGTCTTGCCGATGTTTTCCTTGACCTTCTGCACGGCGCCGATGTCATAACGCAGGTCGGGCGTGGTGGGCGGCACGCTCCATTCGAAGGACACATGGTCGATGGGTTGCCACAGCTTGTAGCGCTCGGTGTTGCCGATGTGGTCCCACCACCAGCTCAGCATGTCGGGCGTGATGCCCTTGATCTCTTGCGTCACGTTCAGCGTGACATTGAGTTGCCGGTCGACCTTGCTGATCGTGTAGAAACCGCGTCCCTTGAGCACGCCGTTGAAGTAGCGCTGATCGAGTGCACCCATCACCGAGCCCTTCAGGCCCGACAGGGTCTTGCCCAGATGCGCCACATAAGGCACCGCCAGGGCCGGGGCGCTGCCCAGCACCGAGATGCTGGCGCTGGTGTCGGTGAAGGCCGAGCCCGTGGCTTTGTATTGCACCAGCACCGTGAAGGCCGCGCCCCCGTCGATGCTGACCTGCTGGGCCACGAAGCTGTAAGGCTTGCTGCCCAGGAAGTTGTCGGAGGCCACATGTGCTCGCACCTGCACCGGGTCGAGGTAGGTGATGTCGACCTGGCGGTTCTGGCCTTGCAGCAGCACGGTCTGGCGCTGGCGTGCGCCAGCCGAGTAGCCCAGGTGCTGCGGGCTGGCGGGGCGCTGCAGCCACTCGAAGCTCAGCACCTCGCTGTTGGCGGCCTTCAGCAGGCCTGCATCGACGTTGTCCCACCACCAGCTCAGCGCCTCAGGGCGCACGCCAGCCAGTGGCACGGTCAGGGCCGATGCCGTGGTCTGTGCATGGGCGTGCGGTGCCAGCGGGCCGGGCAGGGTGGCGCTGAGCAGCAGGCTGCCCAGGGCGGTGGCGCAGGCCAGAACGGGCGCGTGCCAAGTGAATGTGAGCGTGTTCATGAAGGTCTCCTTGGTGTGCGGCGAATGCTACTCTACAAAAGTAGAGTACTGCAAGTGGGGCATCAAGGGCCCACGCATTCGGCACAATCGCGCCATGGACACCGACCGCAAGACACTGATCGCCGATGCCGCACTGCACCTGTTGGGCATGGGGGGCGCCAAAGGCCTGACCCACCGCGCGGTGGACGCCCAGGCCGGCTTGCCGAACGGGTCCACCTCGTTTTACTGCCGCACCCGGCTGGAGCTGCTGAAGCTGGCGGTGGAGCGCCATGCGGCGCTGGACATGGCCGACTTGAAGCGCGATGCGCAGCAATGGGGAGCCGAGTCGCCAGATCTGGCGGACTTTGTGGCCCGCCTCAGCGAGCGCGTGCTGGCCTGGACCCAACCCGAGCGGCGGTTGCACCTGCGCGCCCGGTTCGAGTTGCTGCTGATGTCGGCACATGAGGCCGATCTGGCCCAGGTGCTGGATGCCCAGCGGCAACTGTTCCTGGGCAGCACACGCAAGGCGCTGAAGGTGCTGGAGGTGCCGGAGCCTGAGGTGCGCGCGCGCCAGCTGGTCCAGTGCGTCGATGGCTTGTTGATCAGCCAGTTTGCCGACCACGCCTCGCCACTGGTGGGGCGGCAGGTGCGTGAACTGCTGATGCGGGTGCTGGGCTGAACGCTTCAGAGCGAGAGGCGGTTCGCCAGGCCTGAGGGCTCTGGCCCGTCCAGTCGCTGAAAGCCCGGGTGAAGGCGCTGGGCTCGGAATAGCCCAGCTGCAGGGCAATGTGCGCCACAGGCAGGGCCGTGTCGGCCAGCAGGCGCTGGGCTTCCTGGCACAAGGCCTGATGGCGAAGGCCTCGGAAACTCAGCCCCAGGGCGGTGAGCCGACGCTCGTAGCGGCGCGGCGAACACTTCAGGGCATGCGCCACTGCCGTCAGCGAGGGGCGCCCCTGGCGCGCCAGCTGCACGATCAGGGCCTGGCTGCGTTCGGCCAGGCCATCCGGGCCCAAGCCACTGGTCGGATTCCCCGGGCTTTCAAGCCTGGCCAGTGCGGGCGCCAGCTGGTGGCTCATC
Source organism: Pseudomonadota bacterium (assembly GCA_041180305.1). Taxonomy (GTDB): domain Bacteria; phylum Pseudomonadota; class Gammaproteobacteria; order Burkholderiales; family Burkholderiaceae_C; genus Aquabacterium. Next base: position 694 of record JBEGRT010000507.1, on the reverse strand, counting down.
AGCGCATGCAGCCTCGCATCGGGCTGCCTCAGCGGCAATTGCAGATCGGCCAGTGGCACCACCAGCCGTGTGGCGGCCTGCCCCCAGCGCACCGGGCACTGGAAGAAGGCAGCAAAGGGCGTGGGGTCGGTCGGTGCGGGGTTCACGAAATCGACCGCCAGCAGACGGGGTGGTTGCTGGCACAGGCGCCGCCCCAGCGAGACGATGCCGGCCACGCCCGCCTCGTCGAACAGCGGGCCTGGCCGCCCGTGCGCCACGCCCCAGCGCAGGGTGAAGGTGTCAGGCCCCAGATCGGCTTCGATGGGGTTCAGGTCATGCAGCACCCGGTGGTAACGCTGCACCTGCAGCAGGGCATCGCCCAGGCAGTGGCTGGCCTGCAGCAGGTAGCCCAGTGGCCCCAGCTGGTGCACCTGCATCGATTGGCCCAGGCGCAGGCCCAGGTGTTCGTCCTGCAGGCGAAGTGCGGCCTTCAGCAGCACGCGGCAAAAGCGCTCGGCCGGCATGCGCCCGAAGGGTTCGGCCTCCACCGGGCACAGGTCGGCATCGATCAGGGCTTCGGCGTGCAGGCCCTGGGCCTGCAGGTGTTCGGCCAGCACGCCCAGCATGGCCCGTGGCAGGCTGCCGTGCACCGTGTCGCGGTGCAGCAGGCGCATCAGGGCGGCGGTGCTGAGCATGTGGGCGCAGGTGTCTTGCG
>JBEGRT010000506.1:0-4860 GCA_041180305.1 Pseudomonadota bacterium | reverse complement strand
CACTTCGGCGCCAAAGGCCTGCACCTCAGGGGCAGGCCCTGAGCCGGTGGGCAGCCCCTGGGCCAGTGCGCGTGCCACCGGGTGGTCGGATCGCGCAGCCAGTGCATGCGCCAGCGGCCACAGCGTGTCGGGGTGAGCCGTGGGGCCCAGTGCTTCCTGTGCCACCAGTTGAGGGCGCCCTGCCGTCAGGGTGCCGGTCTTGTCGAGCGACATGACCCGGATCAGGCGGGCTTGCTCCAGGTGCACGCCGCCCTTGATCAGGATGCCGCGGCGTGCGGCGGCGGCCAGGCCGCTCACCACGGTCACGGGCGTCGAGATCACCAAGGCGCAGGGGCAGGCGATCACCAGCAGCACCAGTGCCCGGTACAGCGCCTCCAGCCAGGTCCCGCCCAGCCACCACGGGGTGATCACGGCCACCCCGAAAGCCAGCACGAACACGGCAGGGGTGTAAACCGCGGCGAAGCGGTCCACCCACCGCTGTGTGGGGGCCTGCTGGCCCTGGGCCTCTTCCACGGCATGGATGATGCCGGCCAGCACGGTGTCGCTGGCCTGCCGTGTGGCCTCGAACACCAGGGCACCTTGCAGGTTGATGGTGCCGGCATAGACCGGGTCACCCGGTGCTTTGTCCACCGGCGTGCTCTCACCCGTGACCGGGGCCTGGTCGATGGCGCTGTGCCCCTCGACCACGGTGCCATCCAGCGGCAGGCGCTGACCGGGTTTGACCCGCACGCGGGCCCCGACCGTCACCTGCCGTGCGTCCACCTCGGCCCACAGGCCGTTGGCCTGTTGCACCTCGGCTGTGGCGGGCGACAGGGCCAGCAGGTCGGTGATGGCCCGCCTTGCCCGCTCGACCGAGCGCGCCTCGATGAGTTCGGCAAGCGCGTACAGGGCCATGACCATGGCCGCCTCTGGCCATTGCCCGATCAGGAAGGCCCCTGTCACGGCCACGGCCATCAGGGCATTGATGTTGAGCTGCAAGCGCGCCAGGGCCTGCAGACCTTTGCGGAACACCCCCAGGCCAGCCAGGGCAATGGCCACGGCCGCCAGCGCCATGCCCGTGACCTGCCACCACAGGGTGTGCGGCGTCAGGAGGTCCACGCCTTCGGCGGCGACGGCCACGCCCAGTGCCAGGGCCAGGCGCACCATGTCCTGCCGCTGTGCGGCAGCCGTGGCCTGTGCCGAGGCGGGCGCAACCTGCACCTCGGTGGCAAAACCTGCGTGGTGGATGGCTGTCGTCAGCGTGGGCCACAAGGCTTCAGGGGCCTGGATGCGCAAGGTGCGAGCCGGGAGGTCGAAGCGCAGCCCCTGCACGCCCGCCATGCCTGCCAGGGCCCGACGGATCTGGGCCTCTTCCGTGGCGCAATCCATGTCGGGGATGCGCAGCAGCAGCCCCTGGCCCTCGCCGGGCGAAGGCTGGGCCGAGGGCGATGGCACCGAACAGCCGGCGGTGCAGCAAGGCGCGGCATGGGGGTGGGGGTGCCCTTGATGGGCAGCATGGGGGTGGTCATGAGAGGCCATGAGGGACATTTGAAACCCTGTAGCCACTACAGAGTCAAGTGCCTACACTGAAGGCTTGTTCCGGCTCAAGGTCTTGCCATGAAAATCGGTGCCCTGTCTGCGGCCTGCAGCACCCCGGTCGAAACCATTCGCTACTACGAGCGCGAAGGTCTGCTGCCCGAGCCGCCCCGCACGGAAGGCAACTTCCGCGTCTATGGCGAGCCCCATCTCGAGCGGCTGAAGTTCATCCGTCACTGCCGTGGGCTGGACATGTCGCTGGATGAAATTCGCATCCTGTTGCGCAGCAAGGACGACCCCACGGCCGATTGCGGCGAGGTCAATGCCGTGCTGGATGCCCACATCCGCGACGTGGCACATCGCATCCGCGAGTTGCGTGCGCTGGAGCGTCAGTTGCTGGACATCCGCCAGCGCTGCCAGGCCTCACACACCTCGGCGCAGTGCGGCATCCTGTCGGGGCTGTCGCATGCGGCCACCCGCCAGGGGGCGTGACCAGCAGGTTTTCAGACTTTGTCCAGATACCCGCGGGGGCATGACGCCCAGCCTGCCCTTGTGTCGTGCATGGTGCCTTGCGGTGGCGGCTTGCGTGCCTACCATCTGCGCCAGATCAAACCTGGTGCCGAGACAAGGCCCGTGACTGGAGACACCGATGAGCAACCAAGCCCTGCACAACGCCAAGGAACTCGTGGCCCGCGAAAAGCTGGACTTCGGCCTGGACGGCGAACTGCCCCGCTGGTGGTACGAGAACAACCCGTACAAGTCGCGTCTGGTCGATGCCCTGCAAGCTGCATTTCCGGATGGTGAACGCTACTTCATCACCTGCGTGCGCGCCTTCCGCGAGCAGACCACCGACCCCAAGCTGCTGGCTGAAATCAAGACCTTCATCCGCCAGGAAGGCCAGCACGGCATCGTGCACTCGAAGTACAACCAGCGCCTGCGCGAGCAGGGCATGGACGTTGACGCCATCGTGGACTTCATCAACGCCAACAACAACTTCCACAACAAGCACTTCTCGAAGGAATACAACCTGGCCCTGACGGCCGCCTTCGAGCACTTCACCGCCATGCTGGCCGAGATCTTCTTCGTGAACAAAAGCACGATGGAGAACGCCGACCCCAAGCTGCGCGCCATGATGGCCTGGCACGCCGTGGAAGAAATGGAGCACAAGGCCGTGGCCTACGACGTGATGCAGCAAGTGGCCAAGGTGGGCTACTTCAAGCGCTGCGCAGCCATGATCCACGTGACCCTGTTCCTGAGCTACCTGACCATCCGCTTCACCAACCGCCTGCTCAAGAACGACGGCTTCTCGTTCGGCAAGCGCATGTGGATGATGGCCAAGTGCCGCTGGTGGCTGTTCGGCTACAAGGGCATCATCTCCAGCCACCTGGGAACGCTGCTGGCCTACTTCAAGCCCGGCTTCCACCCCTGGCAGCAAGAAGCCATCCACAACTACGACGCCTGGGTCGAGGCCTACGAGCGCACGGGTGACCCGATGGAAGCTGGTGCGGCGCTGTACCACGCGGCGTACTGACACCCCACCAGCCTGAGCGGCAGACGGGGCTCACCCTGGCCGGCAGTTGCACACGCAGGCAACAGCCGGCCGTCGGCAGGCACGTCGGCCCGCCTCACACCCGCTCGACGATCAGTGCAATGCCTTGCCCCACACCGATGCACATGGTGCACAGCGCGTAGCGGCCGCCGGTGCGGTGCAGCTGGTTCACCGCGGTGGTGACCAGGCGGGCGCCGCTGGCGCCCAGGGGGTGGCCCAGGGCAATGGCGCCACCGTTGGGGTTCACGCGGGCATCGTCGTCGGCCAGACCCAGCTGGCGCAGCACGGCCAGGCCTTGTGCGGCGAAGGCCTCGTTCAGCTCGATCACGTCCATCTGTTCCAGGCGCAGGCCGGTCTGGGCCAGCACCTTGAGGGTGGCCGGGGCCGGGCCGATGCCCATGATGCGCGGGGCCACACCGGCCGTGGCCATGCCCACGATGCGGGCGCGCGGGGTCAGGCCCTGGCGCGCCGCAGCGCCTTCGCTGGCCAGGATCATGGCGCAGGCACCGTCGTTCACGCCCGAGGCATTGCCGGCTGTCACGGTGCCATCGGGGCGCACCACGCCCTTGAGGCGGGCCAGTGCTTCCATCGAGGTTTCGCGGGGGTGTTCGTCCTGGTGGATGACCAGGGGATCGCCCTTTTTCTGCGGCACGGTCACCGGGGTGATTTCGGTGTCGAAGAAGCCCGCCTTCTGTGCCGCCACGGCCTTGAGCTGCGAGGCCAGGGCCATCTTGTCCTGGTCTTCACGGCTGATGCCGAAATCGGTGGCCACGTTCTCGGCGGTTTCGGGCATGGTGTCCACGCCGTACAGCTTCTTCATCAGCGGGTTGATGAAGCGCCAGCCGATGGTGGTGTCCTGCACCGAGTTCTCGCGGCTGAAGGGCGAGGTGGCCTTGGGCATCACGAAGGGCGCGCGGCTCATGCTTTCCACGCCGCCGGCCAGCATCAGCTCGGCTTCGCCAGACTTGATGGCGCGGGCGGCCGTGCCGATGGCGTCCATGCCTGAGCCGCACAGGCGGTTGATGGTCGAGCCGGGCAGGGCGATTGGCAGACCCGCCAGCAGCAGCGACATGCGCGCCACGTTGCGGTTGTCTTCACCGGCCTGGTTGGCGCAGCCATAGATGACGTCGTTGAAGGCTTCCCAGTCGAGCTGGGGGTGGCGTGCGGCCAGGGCCTTGATGGGCACGGCCCCCAGGTCGTCGGCGCGAACCGACGACAGGCTGCCGGCATAGCGGCCAAAGGGGGTGCGCAGGGCGTCGCAGATGTAGGCGTGTGTGGTCATGTGGAGTAGAGTTGTTTGTTCAGGCCGTGTGCATGCGCAGGGTCACGCCGGGGGTGATGTCTTGCAGGGCGGCCAGGGTCATGCCGGGGGCCAGGGCCACCACGGTGGCGCCGTTGGGGCCCAGGTCGATGATGGCCAGGTCGGTGTACAGGCGGCTCACGCAGCCGATGCCGGTGAGCGGGTAGGTGCATTGGGGCACCAGCTTGGCCTCGCCCTTTTTGGTCTGGTACTCCATCATCACGTAGGTCTTCTTGGCGCCGATGGCCAGGTCCATCGCGCCGCCCACGGCCGGGATGGCATCAGGCGCCCCGGTGTGCCAGTTGGCCAGATCGCCCGTGCTGGACACCTGGAAGGCTCCCAGCACGCACACGTCGAGGTGGCCGCCGCGCATCATGGCGAAGCTGTCGGCATGGTGGAAGAAGCAGCCGCCCGGCAGCAGGGTCACGGGCTGCTTGCCGGCATTGATCAGGTCGTAGTCTTCTTCGCCGGGGGCGGGTGCCGGGCCCATGCCGAT
>JBEGRT010000505.1:0-4329 GCA_041180305.1 Pseudomonadota bacterium | reverse complement strand
CGGCATCGGCCACGGGCTCGGGCACTTTCTGGCGGGCCAGGCCCAGCACGGGCACACCCGCATCGCGCAAGGCCTGGCTCAGGGCATGGCCCAGGCCGCGGCTGTGGCCCGTGACCACGGCCACGGTGCCAGGAGGGGCGGCAATCGGTCTGACATGCGGCGTCATGCAGACACTGTACGCCACCTACAATCGTTGCCACCCTGTTGTGAAGGAGCTGCCCGATGGCGAACCTGGACGTGGTCTCTCGTGGCCATGATTTCTCGGCCCTGCATGCCGCCATGCAGCGTTATGTGGACCAGGACATCCTGGCCGGCCTGAACTGCGCCGTGCTGCAGGGGCGTGACCTGGTCGATGTGCACAGCGTGGGCTGGGCCAGCAAGGAGCGCCAGGAGCCGCTCACGCCCCACCATGTGGTGCGCTCGTATTCCGATTCCAAGCTGATCACCTCGATCGCCGTGATGCTGCTGGTCGAAGGTGGCCCGCTGGGCCTGGACGACCCGGTCGAGCGTTACCTGCCCGCGCTGGGCAACTGCCAGGTGCTGCGCCCGGGCGCCACCTCATTGACCGACACCGAGCCCGCCAGGGGCCCGATCACGGTGCGCCACCTGCTGACCCACACCTCGGGCCTGAGCTATGGCCTGCTGGACCCGGGCACCATGATCTTCGAGGCCTACAAGCAAAAGGCCGTGCTGCACCCGCTGAACACGCTGGAGCAGATGGTCGACAAGCTGGGCGAGCTGCCCCTGCTGTTCCACCCGGGTGAAGGCTGGGAATACTCCATCGCCACCGACGTGCTGGGCCGATTGGTGGAGGTGGTCAGCGGCCAGCGCTTTGGTGATTTCCTGCGCACCCGCATCTTCGAACCCCTGGGCATGGCCGACACCGGCTTCATGCTGCGTGAAGAGCACAAGCCACGCTTCGCCTCGTACTACGTGGGCGCCGATGTGTTCAACCCCATGAAGCCCGGCCTGACCCACAAGGAACATGCGCCTTACCCCGGCGCCTACCTGATGGACGTGCCCTGGCAATCGGGCGGTGGTGGCCTGGTGTCGACCCTGCCCGACATGCTGGCCCTGCTGCGCTCGATGCTGCCGGGTGGGCCCACGCTGCTCAAGCCCGAGACCCTGGCGCTGATGATGCGCAACCAGTTGCCCGAAGGGCGCACCATCAAGTTCGCCAACATGGGGCAGATCCCTGGCAAGGGCTTTGGTCTGGGCGGCGCCGTGACCTTCGAGCCCGGCTGGGGTGACACGCCCGCCTCGGTGGCCGAGTTCCAGTGGGGCGGCCTGGCCGGCACACACTGGTGGATCTCGCCCCAGGCGGGGCTGGCCGGCATCTTCCAGACCCAGCGCCACTTCGCGTTCTGGCACCCCTATTACTTCGAGTGCAAACCGCTGATCTACCAGGCCGTGGGCCTGGCCTGAACCTGCGCCGACCCACCTGGCAGTGGCTGGCCCTGATCGCCGTGGTGGCCGCCGCGGTGGGCTCGGCCTGCGCGGGCTTCGCCTGGGCATTGGCCCGCGTCACGCAGGCTTTTGCTGCGCACCCGCAGTGGGTGTGGGGCCTGCCCTGGGCCGGCCTGGCCGTGGGCTGGGTGTACGCCCGCTGGGGCACCGCGGCCGAGGGCGGCAACAACCTGCTGATCCGGCAGGTGCGCCAGCCCACCACCCCCTTGCCCTGGGTGATGGCGCCTTTCATTGTGCTGGGCACCCTGGTGTCGCAGCTGTTTGGCGCGTCGGTGGGGCGTGAGGGCACCGCCGTGCAGATGGGCGCGGCCCTGGCCGATCTGTGGTCGCCCCGGTTGGGCTTGCGCGCGGGTGAGCGGCGTTTGCTGCTGTGCTGCGGCATGGCCGCGGGCTTTGCGGCCTTGTTCGGCACGCCTTCGGCGGCGGCCGTGTTCGCCATCGAGGTGGTGGCCATGGGGCGGCGCCTGCGCTGGCGGTTCATCGTGCCTTTGCTCGCCTGTGCATGGCTGGCCCACTGGGTGGCGCTGGCCTGGGGCACCGTGCACACGCACCAGGTGCTGGGCCCTTCGCCGGGTTTCTGGGCCGCGCTGCCCTGGTGGTTGCTGCTGGCCGTGTCGGCCGGCGCGCTGGCCCGTGGCTTTGCCTGGGCCAGCCATGGCGTGGCCGATGTGTTCAAGCGCCGTGTGCCCTGGGCTCCGGCGCGGCCCTTCCTGGGCGGCTGGCTGATCGTGGCCGCCTGGCTGGGGCTGGGCCTGGAGCGCCATGCCGGCCTGGGCCTGAACCTGATCGACCAGGCCTTTGATCAGGCCATGCCCTGGTGGGAAAGCCTGCTCAAGGCAGGCTTCACGGCCTGGAGCGTGGGCAGCGGGTTCAAGGGCGGCGAGGTGACGCCGCTGTTTGCCATGGGCGCCTTGCTGGGCAGTGCCTGGGGGGCCGTGGCCCCGGTACCCGTGCCCTGGCTGGCCGCGCTGGGCCTGGTGGCGGTGTTTGCGGGGGCGGCCCGCACACCCGTGGCATGCGCCGTGATGGCGGTCGAGCTGTTCGGCTGGCCCGTGCTGGTGCCCGCCTTGCTGGTGTGCCACCTCAGTGTGCGCGTGGCCGGCCCGGTGGGCATCTACAAGGCCCAGGCCGAGCCCTTGCCAGGTTGAGCCGGTTCAGCGGGTTCAGCCCAGCCAGGGCGCCACCCAGGGCGCCACCAGCACCAGCACGATGCCGGAAAAGATCATGGTCAGGCTGGACACGGCGCCTTGTACCGCGCCGATCTGATAGGCCTTGGCCGTGCCCACACCGTGCGTGGCGGCACCGAAGGCCGAGCCCACGGCCACATGTTCGCGCAGATTCAACCAGGCCAGCCAGCCCTGGCCCACCAGCATGCCGAACACGCCCGTGACCAGCACGCACATCACGGCCATTTCAGGTTGCCCCTGGAAGGTGAGGGTGGCCGGGATGGCAAAGGGCGAGGACACCGAGCGGGCCATCAGGCTGCGCATCAGCCCGTCCGGGAAATTCAGCAGCCACGACAGGGCCCAGGAACTGGCCATGCCCACCACCACGCCCGTGAGCACCCCCACCGCGATGCTGATGGGGTAACGCCGGATCAGCTGGCGTTGCTGGTAGATGGGCAAGGCAAAGGCCACCGTGGCCGGGCCCAGCAGCCAGGTCAGCCATTGTGTGTGGTGGTAGTACAGCGCATAGGGCGCCTGCAACAGCAGCAGCAGGGCCAGCATCACGCCGGGTGTGACCAGGATGGGCGACAGCCACAGCACGGGCCGTTTCAAGTAAAGCTGCTTGGCCCCGAAGTACACGGCAATGGTCAGCACCAGGAAGCCCCAGGCTTCGGCCTGTTGCCAGGCGCTGAGGGCCGCTTGAGGCGGCATGGGCATCATCGCGCACCCCCTTCATGGCGGCGCGCTTCCAGCCGCACGCACTGCTGCACCACCCAGCCCACGCAAGCCATGACGCACAGCGTGCCCACCACCACGGCGACCGACAGGCGCAGGCCCAGATCGCTCAGCAGTTCGGGGTGGTTCACCAGCGCCATCAGGGGCGGGATGAACAGCAGCAGCATGTCGCCCAACAGGGCTTGTGCGCCTTGGGCAATGCGCTGGTGGGGCAGCAGGCCCGACAGCAGCAGGGTCGTCAGGGCCAGCAGGCCCAGCACGCCTGCCGGCACAGGCAGGTGCCAGGTGGTCACGGCCAGATCGGCCAGCCACCAGATGCCAATGATCAGGGCCACTTCCAGCCACACGGCCGGGCGGAGCAGGGGATGCGTCATGCCAGGGGGCGCCTTGCGCGCCATTCAGGGTTCTTCCAACCCGCCATTGTCGTGGTTCAATCGCGCATGGCCGTGCAAGACCCCACCCCCCATCCCCTGGAAGACCGCCTGATCGAGCTGGAGATCAAGCTCGGCTTCATGGAAGACCTGGTCGAGCACCTCAACCAGCAGGTGGCCACTCAGCAGCAATCCATCGACCTGCTGGTGCAGGAAGTGCTGCGCCTGCGCGAGCAGGGGGCCGAGCAGCAGCCGGTGTTCCGCAGCCTGCGCGACGAACTGCCGCCGCACTATTGAGGTCGATTCCTCTGGCTTCGGGGCTCAGCCCTTGGCCTTGAGCGCGGCCCTGGCTTCGGGTGGCAGTTCACGCGGGTAGTGCACACGCACCTTGCGGTACACCTCGCCCGTGTCGGGGTTGAGGATGTTCGACACCCCGCGGTAATCCAGCAGGCGTGCGGGTTGCAGGCCGTAGGCCAGCTCCAGCGGGTCGACCAGCCAGCGCAGCAGCGAATCGGGTTCGACCTTCAGGCGCAAGGCGGCTTCGTCTTCCACACGGCCTTCGCCCAAGGCTTTGGCGCGGAACTTGAACT
>JBEGRT010000504.1:0-6778 GCA_041180305.1 Pseudomonadota bacterium | reverse complement strand
CGCCCTGGCCATGGAGCCCAAGGTGCTGCTGATGGACGAGCCCTTTGGCGCCCTGGACGCGCTCACCCGCGCCCACCTGCAAGATGAACTGCTCAAGATCGTGGCCCGCACCCAGAGCACGGTGGTGATGGTGACCCACGATGTGGACGAAGCCGTGCTGCTGTCGGACCGCATCGTGATGATGACCAACGGCCCGGCCGCCACCATTGGCGAAATCCTGGACGTGCCGCTGGCCCGCCCGCGCAACCGCGTCGAGCTGGCCGAAGACCCGACCTACATGCACTGCCGCAAAGCCGTGCTGGACTTCCTCTACACCCGCCACGGCGTGGCCCACAAGGCCGCCGCCTGATTCACCACACACCCGGGAGAAGGCTGGCACACCGTTTGCATACTTCTCCAGTGGGACGCGGAAGCTCAGAGCGACGGCGTCCTCCTCAGCGGGGGTCAGTGGGTCCGCGAAAACTCCACAGACCTCTTTACGCCCCAGGGCTCACCCCCTGGGGCGCTTTTTTTGCGCGCTTGATGGACGGTGCAGATCAGCGCACCGAAGATGCACCGAACACACCACGCTGGGCCAGCACCAGAAAGGCGAACCCCGCCCCAATCATGGGCACGCACAGCCATTGGCCCATGCTCATGTTCAGTGCCAGCAGGCCCAGGAAGCTGTCGGGCTCGCGGAAGTACTCGGCGATGAAGCGGAAGCTGCCGTAGCCGATCAGGAACCAGGCCGCCACAGCACCCAGTGGGCGCGGCTTGCGGCCGTACCACCACAGCAGCGCGAACAGCAGCACGCCTTCCAGTGCGAACTGATACAGCTGCGAAGGATGGCGCGGCAGGTCACCCGCCCCGCGGAACACCATGCCCCAAGGCAGGGATGGATCGGCCACCCGCCCCCAGAGCTCGCCATTGATGAAATTGCCAATGCGTCCAGCGGCCAGCCCCACCGGCACGCAAGGCGCCACCAGATCGGCCACTTCAAAGAAGCTGCGACGCGTTTTCCAGGCGTAAAACGCCATGGCCGCGATCACACCCAGCAAACCACCGTGAAAGGCCATGCCGCCTTGCCACACGGCCAGGATCTCGCCGGGGTGTGCCAGGTAGTAGGCCGGCTTGTAGAACAGCACATACCCCAGGCGGCCGCCCAGCACCACGCCCAGCACCCCCGCGAACAGCATGTCCTCGATCTCCTGGGGGCTCCAGGTACCGGCAAACGGAGCGCGGGCCGCTCGCTGGCGCGCCAGCAGGTAAAACATCGCAAAGGCCGCCAGATAGGTCAGGCCGTACCAGTGCACCTGCAGGGGGCCCAGGCTCAGGGCAATGGGATCGAAATGAGGGTGTTGCAGCATGGGCCGAACGATAACCGATGCGGGCAGCCGCACGCCCGAGCCATGCGTCATCGCAAGGCTCGCTGCTACCATCGCGGGCATGAGCCCGACCACCATCCAGCTGATCGGGGCCGCCATCTTTGGCGTGGCCCTGCTTCACACGTTTTCGACAAAATTCTTTGAACACCTTGCGCACACACGGCCTGCCCATGCAGGCCTGTGGCATTTCCTGGCCGAAGTCGAGGCCGTCTTTGGCTTCTGGGCGATGGTGCTCATGGTCGTGATGTTTGTGCACGAGGGCAAAGCCGAAGCCACGCGCTACCTCGACACCCGCAACTTCACCGAACCGCTGTTCGTGTTCGCCATCATGGTGTGCGCAGCCAGCAAGCCGATCATCCAGATGGCCAGTGGCCTGACCCGAGTGCTCACACGCCTGGTGCCCCTGCCCGGCAACGTGGCCCTGACCTTCGTCACGCTGTCGGTCGTGCCGCTGATGGGCTCGTTCATCACCGAACCCGCGGCCATGACGCTGGCGGCCCTGCTGCTGCGTGACAGCATCTACAGCCAACCCATTTCCAGCCGCTTGCGTTACGCGATCCTGGGCGTGCTGTTCGTGAACATCTCGATCGGCGGCACGCTCACCCCGTATGCCGCACCGCCCGTGCTGATGGTGGCGGCGCAGTGGGGCTGGGACCTGAGCTTCATGCTCACCCACTTCGGCTGGAAGGCCGCCCTGGCCGTCGGCATCAACGCCCTGGGGGTGTCACTGCTGTTCGCCAAGGAACTGCGCGCCGTGCCCCGGGCCGCCTTGTCGGCCGAAGCCCTGCCCCCGCTGCCGGTCCTGGGCATTCACCTGGCCTTCCTGGCCGGCATCGTGGTGTTCGCCCACCACCCGGCTGTGTTCCTGGGCCTGTTCCTGTTCTTCCTGGGCTTCACCTCGGCGTATGAGCGCTACCAATCGCCGTTGATCCTGCGTGAGGGGCTCATGGTGGCCTTCTTCCTGGCCGGGCTGGTGGTGCTGGGCGGACAGCAGCAATGGTGGCTGGAGCCCATGCTGATGAGCATGGACGCCGACGCGATCTACTACGGCGCCACCGCACTCACGGCCATCACCGACAACGCCGCACTGACCTACCTGGGCTCGCTGGTGCAGGGTCTGAGCCCCGAGTTCAAGTACGCCCTGGTGGCTGGTGCTGTGACGGGTGGCGGCCTGACCATCATTGCCAATGCGCCCAACCCCGCAGGCGCCTCCATCCTCAAGGGCAAGTTCGACGAAGAATCGATCGGCGCAGGTGGCCTGTTCCTGGCCGCACTGGGGCCCACGCTGGTGGCCATGGCCTGCCTGAAGGGGCTGTGAACAGCAGACACGGTTTCGCTCGCCCACAAAAAAGCCCGTCCACTGGACGGGCTTTTTGCTTGGGTGACCGACGGAATCAGCGCTTGATCTGCGACAGGTCGCGCACGGCGCCGGTGTCGGCCGAGGTGGTCAGCAGTGCATAGGCCTGCAGGGCCGCCGACACGTAACGCTCGCGGTTCACCGGCTTCCATGCCTGCTCGCCCTTGGCCTCCATGGCGGCACGGCGCTTTGCCAGCTCTTCATCGGAAATGGCCAGGTTGATCGAACGGTTGGGGATGTCGATCTCGATGGTGTCGCCGTTTTCGACCAGTGCGATCGCACCACCGCAAGCGGCTTCCGGCGAGGCATGACCGATCGACAGGCCCGAGGTGCCACCCGAGAAGCGACCGTCGGTCAGCAGCGCGCACTGCTTGCCCAGGCCACGGCTCTTCAGGTAGGAGGTGGGGTACAGCATTTCCTGCATGCCAGGGCCGCCCTTGGGGCCTTCGTAGCGGATGATGACCACGTCACCGGCCTGCACCTCTTCGCCCAGGATGCCCTCGACGGCGTCGTCCTGGCTTTCGTACACGCGGGCCTTGCCGGTGAACTTCCAGATGGATTCATCGACACCGGCTGTCTTGACGATGCAGCCCTTCTCGGCAATGTTGCCGTACAGCACGGCCAGGCCACCGTCCTTGGTGAAGGCGTTTTCGGTCGAGCGGATCACGCCCTTGGCGCGGTCCAGATCCAGCGCCTTCCAGCGGCTGTCTTGCGAGAAGGCCACCTGGGTGGGGATGCCGCCGGGCGCGGCCTTGTAGAAGGTATGCACGGCCTCGTCCTGCGAGACGGTCACGTCCCACTGAGCGATGGCGTCGGCCATGGTCTTGCTGTGCACGGTCGGCACATTGGTATGCAGCAGGCCACCGCGGGCCAGCTCGCCCAGGATGGACATGATGCCGCCAGCGCGGTGCACGTCTTCGATGTGCACATCGGGCACAGCCGGGGCCACCTTGCTCAGGCAAGGCACCTTGCGCGACATGCGGTCGATGTCGGCCATGGTGAAGGGCACCTCGGCTTCACGGGCGGCAGCCAGCAGGTGCAGCACGGTGTTGGTCGAGCCGCCCATGGCCACATCCAGGGCCACAGCGTTTTCAAAAGCTTCGAAGGTGGCGATGTTGCGCGGCAGCACGCTGGCATCGTCTTGCTCGTAGTAGCGCTTGGCCAGTTCGACCACGGTGCGGCCGGCCTTGCGGAACAGCTTTTCGCGATCGGCGTGGGTGGCCACGATGGTGCCGTTGCCCGGCAGGGACAGGCCCAGCGCCTCGGTCAGGCAGTTCATCGAATTGGCGGTGAACATGCCCGAGCACGAACCGCAGGTGGGGCAGGCCGAGCGTTCGACCACGGCCACTTCCTCGTCGGAACAGTTCTTGTCGGCAGCCTTGACCATGGCATCGACCAGGTCCAGCGCGATGACCTTGCCTTCGATCTTGGCCTTGCCGGCTTCCATCGGGCCGCCCGACACGAACACCACGGGGATGTTCAGGCGCAGCGCTGCCATCAGCATGCCCGGGGTGATCTTGTCGCAGTTCGAAATGCACACCAGGGCGTCGGCCGTGTGGGCATTGACCATGTATTCCACGCTGTCGGCGATCAGGTCGCGCGAGGGCAGCGAATACAGCATGCCGCCGTGGCCCATGGCAATGCCATCATCGACCGCAATGGTGTTGAATTCCTTGGCCACGCCACCGGCAGCTTCGATCTCGCGGGCGACCAGCTGGCCCAGATCCTTCAGGTGCACGTGGCCGGGCACGAACTGCGTGAAGCTGTTCGCAATGGCGATGATCGGCTTTTCGAAGTCACCGTCCTTCATGCCGGTGGCACGCCACAGGGCACGAGCGCCGGCCATGTTGCGACCGGCGGTGGAGGTACGGGAACGGTACTGGGGCATGAAGGTCTCCGGAGAAACGGGCGTCTGAACAAACCCCGATTTTATCCTCCGGCCAGCCCGCGTGCCTTTGTCAGCGTTTCTTGCGGGGGCTCATGCCCATGGCATCGAACTGCTTGTCGCGGCGAGCCTTCTGACGTGCATCGAGATCGTCCATCGCTTTCTTCTGGGTCCAGCCCAGGGCGTCAGACACCCACCACCACACCAGCGCCAGCGCAAACGGGGCGATCATTTCCATCCAGTGGGTGCTCCACGACCAGTCGCCCACCGGCCAGATGCCCACCAGGCTGAACACCTGGATCAGCACCCCGATCACGACAAACCACATACAAACCCCTCGCACTCTTGATGAGTTTCAATCTCTTGGCGATTGCACCACATCCGTCAACCGATCACCACGGTAGAAGCGTTTATAAAGGCAACGTTCCCCCCAGACCGATTCAACGCCCGAAGAAAGGTTGAACACCATGAACCCTCGCATCATTTCCGTGGCCGCTGCCGGCCTGCTGGCCGCCCTGAGCACCTCGGCCATGGCCAACGCCGAGCTGGCCCAGAAAAAAGCCTGCATGGCCTGCCATGCCGTGGACAAGAAGGTGGTCGGTCCCGCCTACCAGGACGTCGCGGCCAAATACAAGGGCCAGAAGGGTGCCGAAGCCATGCTGGTGCAGAAGGTGATCAAGGGCTCTGACCCGCAAAAGCTGAACTGGGGCACCATGCCCATGCCGGCCAACAGCCAGGTCAATGAAGCCGAAGCCAAGCAGCTGGTGGCCTGGGTGCTGTCGCTGAAGAAGTGAGGCAACGGTGGGGCACTGCGACTGCAGCGACCCGCCAGATGAAAAAAGCCCCGCCTAGGCGGGGCTTTTTGTTGGGCCCCACCGAGGTGGGGCGGCACGAATCAGTCGCCGGCGTAGATGTCGACGTCCTTGGTTTCACGCACGAACAGCAGGCCGATCACGAAGGTGGCAGACGCCACGATGATCGGGTACCACAAGCCGTTGTAGATGTTGCCAGTCTGGGCCACGATGGCGAAGGCCGTGGTGGGCAGCAGGCCGCCAAACCAGCCATTGCCAATGTGATACGGCAGCGACATCGAGGTGTAGCGGATGCGGGTCGGGAACATCTCCACCAGCATGGCCGCGATCGGGCCGTACACCATGGTCACGTAGATCACGAGCACGGTCAGGATGGCGATGATCATGGGCTTGTTGACCTTGGCCGGGTCAGCCTTCGACGGGTAGCCCGCCTTCTTGAGCTCGGCGCCCACCTTGGCCTTGAACTGGCCATCGATCACCTTGACAGCAGCGGCCTTGGCATCCTTGTCGAAGGCGGCCAGGTTCGCACCGGCTTCCTTGACAGCCTTCTCGGCAGCCTTGACCTTCTCGTCAAACTCCTTGCCAGCACCGCCAGCGGCCTTCAGATCGTCCAGCTTCTTGATGGCACCTTCCTTGGCCTTGGCTGCGGCTTCCTTGGCTGCCGGGATGTCGGCTTCAGTGACCTTGCCAGGGGTGTAGCCCGAGATGGCCACGTCGCCCACCTTGATCACGGCCATGCCACCGGCGGGGCCTGCCACGTTCTCGTAGTTCACCGAGTTGGAAGCCAGGTACTGCTTGGCGATGTCGCACGAGCTGGTGAACTTGGCCGTGCCGGTCGGGTTGAACTGGAAGGAACACTCGCTCTGGTCGGCCACCAGGGTGACCGGGGCGGTGGCTTGCGCCTTGGCCAGATCAGGGTTGGCGGCTTCGGTCAGTGCCTTGAACAGCGGGAAGTAGGTCAGCGCAGCAACCAGACAGCCAGCCAGGATGATGGGCTTGCGGCCGATCTTGTCTGACAGGGTGCCGAACACCACGAAGAATGGGGTGCCAATCAGCAGCGAGATGGCCACCAGCACGTTGGCGGTGGCACCGTCAACCTTGAGCGCCTGGGTCAGGAAGAACAGGGCATAGAACTGACCGGTGTACCAGACCACGGCCTGGCCAGCGACCAGACCGACCAAGGCCAGGATCACGATCTTGAGGTTCTTCCACTGGCCGAACGATTCGGACAGCGGGGCCTTGGAGGTCTTGCCCTCAGCCTTCATCTTCTTGAAGGCAGGCGACTCGTTCATGCTCATGCGGATCCACACGGAAATGGCCAGCAGCAGGATCGAGACGATGAAGGGCACACGCCAGCCCC
>JBEGRT010000503.1:0-6004 GCA_041180305.1 Pseudomonadota bacterium | reverse complement strand
TGCTTTTGCGGCTCAAGCAGCGAAGCCTCAGGCTTGCCCTTGTGCAGGTGCTTGTGCACCACCTTCACCACGGCACGGCGGCCAGGCGAGGTCGGTTTGACTTTCACGACAGCCATGATTACGCGGCCTCCCCGGAGAAGTTCAGCTCTTGACCGTCCTTCAGGCTCACGAAAGCCTTCTTGGCGTGGTCACGACGGCCGATGCGGCCACCAAAGCGCTTGACTTTGCCCTTTTGGTTCAGGACTTGCACCGACTTCACTTCGACCTTGAACAGCAGCTCAACAGCAGCCTTGATCTCGGGCTTGGTGGCGTCGCGCAGCACCTTGAACACCACTTGACCGCGCTCGGCAGCAGCGGTGGCCTTTTCCGAAATGATCGGAGCGACCAGCACTTGCATCAGGCGGTTTTCATCGAATTTCAGAGTGCTCATGCGAACATCTCCTGCAGCTGGGCGATCGCAGCCTTGGTCACCACAACTTTCTTGTAGAACACCAGGGACACGGGATCGGCGTAACGGGGCTCAACGACCAGCACGTTGGGCAGGTTGCGCGAGGCCAGGAACAGGTTGTCGTCGACGTTGTCGGCGATGACCAGCACGTGTTCCAGATTCATGGCCTTCAGCTTGGCAGCCAGCAGCTTGGTCTTGGGGGCTTCGACGGTCAGCGAATCGACCACGGCCAGACGACCTTCACGAGCCAGTTGCGAGAAGATGGCGGCCATGCCGGCGCGGTACATCTTCTTGTTGACCTTCTGGGTGAAGTTTTCGTCGGGGCTGTTCGGGAAGATGCGACCACCGCCACGCCACAGGGGCGAGGACGACATACCAGCACGAGCGCGGCCGGTGCCCTTTTGGCGCCAGGGCTTCTTGGTGGTGTGCTTGACCTGTTCGCGGTCTTTCTGAGCGCGGGTGCCTTGACGGGCATTGGCCTTGTAAGCAACGACGATCTGGTGAATCAGAGCTTCGTTGTACTCACGGCCGAACACGGTGTCGGAAGCTTCAACCTTGGAAGCAGCCTGACCCTGTTCGTTCAGGAGTTCGAGCTGTGCCATCAGTTGGCTCCTTTCTTGACCTTGACCTTCACGGCCGGGCGCACGGTGACGAAGCCACCCTTGGCACCGGGGACGGCACCCTTGACCAGCAGCAGTTGACGGGCTTCGTCAACGCGCACGACGTCGAGGTTTTGCGTGGTCACGGTGTCATTGCCCATCTGGCCAGACATGCGCTTGCCAGGGAACACGCGGCCGGGATCCTGGGCCATCGAGATGGAGCCGGGAACGTTGTGCGAGCGCGAGTTACCGTGCGAAGCACGTTGCGAACCGAAGTTGTGGCGCTTGATGGTGCCAGTGAAGCCCTTACCGATCGAGGTGCCTTGCACGTCAACCAGTTGGCCGGCCTGGAACAGGGCGGCGGGGGCGATGGTGGCGCCGGCCTTGTATTCGGCAGCGACTTCGGCAGCGACGCGGAATTCCTTGGTGAACTCACCAGCTTCCACACCAGCCTTGGCCAGGTGACCAGCTTGCGGCTTGGTCACGCGCGATGCCTTGCGGGCACCAAACACCACCTGCAGGGCGGTGTAGCCGTCGGTCTCAACGGTTTTGACCTGAGCCACGCGGTTGTTCGACACGTCGAGCACCGTCACAGGCACGGCATCGCCGTCGTCTGTGTAGATGCGCATCATGCCCACCTTGCGACCCAGCAATCCGAGGCGATTGCTAAGACTCATATTTTTCTCCAACCCCTTGATCCGAAATGGATTTGTGGGGCCTGTTCACACACCCGACAACGATTGGCCGGGGCGACTTGGGTTGCTTGGAACACGCCGGTTACCCGGTGCGCTTTTGGCTTTCTTTCCTGCGCCGCTCGGGCCGCACACGCCATTTTGGAAATGGCACGGGCAACCCGTCCTTTGCGGGAAAGCCTGCGATGCTAACAGATCAGCCCAGAGGGTGCAAGCACCCCCGCGGTCAGAGCGCCAGCTTCACGAAGACGAACTCGGGGATGTGCCTGATGATCAGCATGATCCAGCGCCAGAACCCCGGGGTGTAGACCACTGCACGGCCGCCGTCGATGCCGGCCAGGATGTCCCGCGCCACCTGCTCGGGCTTGGCCCACAGGAAGCCCTTCTTGAAGGCCGCGGTCATGGGCGTGTCGACAAAGCCCGGCTTGATCGTCAGCACGTTCACGCCCTGCTTGCGCAGCCGCTGGCGCTGCCCGGACGCAAAAGCACTGACCAGCGCCTTGGCGCTGCCATACACATAGTTGCTCTGTCGGCCACGATCGCCCGCCACCGACGAAATGACAGCAATCGTGCCGCGCCCCTGCGCCGCCAGGCGCTCCCCGGCCAAGGTCATGAGGTGCACGACCGAGGTGCCATTGGTGGCGATTTCCTTCAGGGCGTAGGCTGCATCGGCTTGCGCCTTCGGCTGATCCGTCAGGGTGCCGTGTGCAATCAGGATCACATCGAGGCCGCCCATTTCCCGGGCCGCCGCGTCCAGCAGCGCCGCGTGCGCCGCCAGGTCATTGGCGTCGATCACCTGGGTGCTCACCTTGGCGCCCTGCGTCTTGAGATGCGCCGCCACAGCTTCCACTGCGGCGCCATTGCGCGCGGCCAGGCACAGACTGTCGCCGCGTTGCGCCCACTGGCGCGCGCACGCTTCTGCAATGGCCGACGTGGCCCCCACAATCAGAATCTTCTTCATCACGACTCCATCACTCGCCGCCACCACGCCGAAGAGAACTTCGGGTCCACGTGGGGCATGAATTCATTCAGCCTTGGATACCCGGCACGGAACATGTCGCCCGACATCCGGCCGTCCTTGGCCACGTACAAACGCCCACCCGCAGCCAGCACCAGCGCATCCAGAGATGCAAACAGGCGATGAAGCTTCGGGCCCGCGTTGGGAAAATCCAGCGCCAGCGTGGTGCCCGGCATGGGAAACGACAACATGCCCCGCGAAGCGGGCTCGCCAAACTGCTTGAGGACCGCAAGGAACGAGCCCATGCCACTGGCCGAGATCACTTCCAGCAGCTCGCGCGTCACGGCATGCGCCTTCTCTCGCGGCAACGCACACTGGTACTGGTAGAAGCCCTTCGGGCCGTACATGCGGTTCCACTCGAGCAATCCGTCGAGCGGGTAGAAAAACGGGCGATAGTGCTGCAGCCCTCGGGTGACAGGCTGCCGCTGCTTGTGGAAATACATCAGGTTGAATGCCCGCAGGGACAAGCCATTGACCAGCGACACCGGCGGCGTCATGGGAAAGGTCAAGGGCTTGCCCGCGCCACCGGCCGGCAGACCTGGCGGCACATCCGCGGGGTTCATCTGGGCTGGCGCATGGTTGGCACGGCTGAACAGACCACGGCCCAGGCGCTTGCCGCCCCAGGCGCAATCGATCCAGCTGACCGTGTATTCATGGTCACGCTCGGATTCCTCGCTCAGATCGAAGAACTCACCGAGGTTTCGGAACTTGACCGACTCGGCCGCCATGTAGGGGTTGTGGATGCGGCGCAGACGGATGCGGGCCTGAGTGATCAGGCCCGTCAGGCCCAGCCCACCGATGGTGGCGGCAAACAGGGCGGATTCCTCTTGCGTTGAGCACCAGCGCCGCGACCCATCCGAGCGCAGCAACTCGAAGCCTTCGACATGGTTGCCGAACGATCCCGCCACATGATGGTTCTTGCCGTGCACATCATTGGCGATCGCCCCGCCCACCGTCACGAACTGGGTGCCAGGCGTGACCGGCAGGAACCAGCCCTGCGGCACCACGAGGCGAAGGATCTCCTCCAGCAGCACACCACTTTCGCACTGCAGCACGCCCTGTGCTGGATCAAAATGGATGAAGCGATCGAGGTCGCGCCCACGCAGCACAAGTCCCTGTGGGTTGAGATTGCTGTCGCCATAGCTTCGGCCATTGCCATACGGCAGGAGCAGCTGATCTGAATCAGGCAAGGGGGCGTGCCGCCCTGGCAGGCCTTGCTCTGGTTGCGGCTCGCGGTGCACCCGCCCCCATGACTTTGGCGCCTGTGCCATCACCGACCTCAGACAGCAAAGAACAGCAGAACACCCGCCACGAGGCCAGTGGCCAGGCTCATGCGATCCTTCATCGCATAGACCAGGGGGTCATCGTGCATGCGCCCTCGATGGGTTTCCATCCAGATCCGACTGATCCAGTACAGCATGACAGGCACCAGTCCCCAGACCCACTTCGGGTGCGTGTACATTCGCACGACGTCGGGCGAGTTGAGGTAGAGCGCGAGCACGAGGATGCTCAGGTAACCCGAGGCGGCCCCTAGACTTTGCAGCAGCGCAATGTCTTCGACCTGGTACCCACGCCCTTTGGCCTTGAGTTTTCCCTGCTGCTTCATCACGAACAACTCGGCGTAGCGCTTGACCATGGCCAGGCTCAGGAAGATGAAGACCGAGAACAACAGCAACCAGAACGACAGCG
Organism: Pseudomonadota bacterium; assembly: GCA_041180305.1. Lineage (GTDB taxonomy): Bacteria > Pseudomonadota > Gammaproteobacteria > Burkholderiales > Burkholderiaceae_C > Aquabacterium. Next base: position 1,558 of record JBEGRT010000503.1, on the reverse strand, counting down.
GAATCGCACAGGCAGCCGCCCCCGCCACGATGCGCACGGTGTACAAGCCCGCCAACGCCAGCACGTCGATCATCACAAGCTTCTTGACGCCGAAGGAGTAAGCCAAGGTGGCCACGTAATAGGCCGCCAGCACCCCGGCAAACTTCAACGGCAGCAGCGATGTGATGAGGCCAGCCGCAACCAGAAGCAAGGGGGTGGCCACCAGACCGAAAATCAGACTGAGCTTGCCTGCGGCAAACGGACGCTCGCACTTGCTGTGGTGCTGACGGTCGGCCTCAAGGTCAAGCATGTCATTGAGCAGGTACACCGACGAGGCACAAAGACTGAAGGCCAGAAAAGCCAGCAAGGCCTGCCACAGCGACGGAAGGTCCGTGATCCGATGGGCCGCCAGCAAGGGCACGAAGATCAACGCATTCTTGGCCCATTGGTGCACTCGCAGCGCCTTCAGCACCGCCTTGCCGAAGCCCTTTCTCGGAGGCACGACATGCGCGACAGGGGCCAGCTTTTTCGCCGCGGACACCAGGGAGGCACTTGCGTTGACCACGACGGCCTTCCGGGCGTGAGGCCACACCTGCAAGTCCACCGCATGGTTGCCGGCGTAGTCGAAGCCCCTGGGACCAAACTTTTCAACCAGTGCTTCGGCCTTTCGCCGCCCCGCCAGGTTGCGCGCTCCATCACTGGCCATGACCCCATCAAACAATTGGGTGTGGTCGGCCACGGCACGCACCAGGCGCTCGTCCGAAGCCGTGACCAGCCACAAGGATCGCCCTGCGGCTTTCTGAGCACGCAACCACTCGACCAGGGGCTTGGTGTACGGCAGCGCGGCGCCGTTGAGCGACACCCGCGATGCGATCTGCCGCTTGAGATGTGCCTTGCCGCCCAGCAACCACAAGGGCACACAGAAAAGGTACAGCGGGTTGCGCTTGATCAGCAGCAGGAAGGACTCCAGCAAGAGGTCGCTGTGGATCAAGGTGCCGTCCAGATCGACGCACAGAGGGGTGGTGTCTTTCATCTTCAGGATGCTTTGATTTCGTGACGCAACAACCAGACGCAGCCCCATCCGATCAGGACGGCGAGCCACAAGGTGAGCAGCCTGCAAATCAGGGTGAGCAAAATGGCCTGGGGCATGGTGTGCCCATGTTGAACCAGCAGCGCGGCCATCACTGCTTCGGTGCTGCCCAGCCCGCCAGGCAGGAAGGACAAAGCTCCGACGATGATGGCGATGGCGTAGATGCCCATGGCACCCGTGATGGCCAGAGGCTCCATGCCCCCCATCCCGGAGATGATCTGCAGCCCCCAGGCTTCACAGAACCAGGCCAGCAGGCCCAGGGCGAAACCGCCCGCAAACATGCCGGGCCGGAGGTAACCGCGCGCACTGCACATCAGTTGCGCCACGCCATGGAGCAAGCCATGCGCAGGCAATGGCCGCCCCGCTTGTGCACGGCGCGAGAGGAACTCGGCGGTCCCCTGCCAGGGCCAGAACAGCACCGCGGCAATGAGCCCGCCGACCAGCCCCGCACAGATCCACAGGAATGGACGGAACTGGGCCAGATCCGCG
>JBEGRT010000502.1:0-6294 GCA_041180305.1 Pseudomonadota bacterium | reverse complement strand
GGCGTGCGGCGGTGCATCGGCCGCTGGAGGGGGGGTCTGGTTGGCAGGCAGATCGGGCACGACCTGATCGGCCTGGTGGGGCAAAGTGAAGGCGATGCAGGTGCCCTTGTCAAGTTCGCTGCGGATGCTGATGCCGCCCCCCATGGCTTCCGCAAGCGATTTGGCGATGACCAGCCCCAGGCCCGAGCCTTCGATGCTGGTGGTGTCGCGGCCCAGGCGCTCGAACGGCTGGAACAGGCGCTCGAGCTGGTCGGGGCTCATGCCCAGGCCGGTGTCTTCCACGCTGAAGCGCGCCATGTGCTGATCCATCTGGTGGGCGCGCAGCACCACCCGGCCAAGCGGGCGGTTGTACTTGATGGCGTTGGAGGCGAGGTTGGTCAGGATCTGGCGCAGGCGCGTGCCGTCGGTGTGCACTGCCTTCAGGGTAGTGGGCTCGACCTGCACCGTGACCTGGTAGCGGTCGGCCAATGGCTGCAGCATCTGGGCCACGTGGTCCAGCAGCGGCTGAACGCCCACCCAGTCAGGGCGAAGGGTGACGGTGCCGCTCTCGATGTGTTGCAGGTCCAGCACTTCATTGACCAGCTCTTCCAGCGATTCGCTGCTGTGCACGATGCGCTCGGCATGCGCATGGGCCGTGCCGGTGTCGTCTTTCAGTCGCCCTTGCACGGCCATCTGGGTCAGCAGGTGGGCAAAGCCCTTCACGGCGTTCAGCGGCGTGCGCAACTCGTGGCTCATGCGCGAGAGAAACTCGCTCTTGGCGCGGCTGGCCTGTTCGGCGGCCTGCTTGTCGCGCAAGGCCCGCTCAGCCTGCTTGAGCTGGGTGATGTCTGACAGCGTGCCGACCAGCCGGCTGGCCTTGCCATCAGCGCCACGCGCCATGACCTTGCCGCGCACCAGCAGCCAGGTCTCGTCGCGGCCAGGGGCAGGTTTGAGCCGGCATTCCGCCTGAAGCACGCCGTGGCCGCGCTGGCGGTATTCGTCGAAGGCTGCGTCGAGCTGGGGCAGGTCGTCGGGGTGCAGACACTTGCGCAGGATGCCGGGGTTGTCGCGGAATTCGCGCTCGGGTTCGCCCAGCAGGGCCATGCAGCGCGGCGAGAAATAGGTGCGGTCGGAGGTGAGGTCCCAGTCCCACACGCCATCGCCAGCGCCTTCCAGAGCAAACTTCCAGCGCTCTTCCGACAGGCGCAGGCGCTCTGCGGCGCGCTGGCGATCGGTCACATCGTGCAGCAGCGCCACCAGGTGCGTGCGTTGCCCTTGGGGGGCGCGCAGGGGTGTCAGGCGCACTTCCAGGGTGCGCTCTTCGTCGTGCACGGCCGAACGTGTCGTGAGCATGGCCATGCAAGGCAAGCCTGCAGCCATCGACTGCGACAGCAGTTGCAGGCCCGCTTCGTTGGGCCCCAGTGGACGCAGGCATTCCAGGGCGGGGCGCCCCAGCAGCGAGCCGGCACCCACGCCCAGCAAAGCCTGCACACCAGGCGTGGCGTAAAGGATGGGGTGGTCGGCTTGTGTGGCATCCATCACCACCAGGCCCAGGGTCAGGTCGGCTTGCAGCACCTGCTGAAGAGTGCGGATGTCGCGCTCCAAGGCGCGCAACTCGGTCATGTCCCGTGTGATGAACAGGGTGTGCCCGCCCGGCATGGGTGACATGCGGCCTTCGAAGTGCCGGTGTACGCCATCGGGTGTGGTCACGCTGTATTCGATGCGCTGGGCTTGCCCGGTGTCGTGTGCGCGCTTGAGGGCCTCGCGCTCGATGGCCGCCTGATCGGGCTTGAGTGCGCTGCCGAAGGGTTGGCCCATGAGTTCGTCGAAGGGCCGCAGCAGCATCGGGTGATGGCGGTGTGCGTCCAGGTAACGCCCTTGTTCATCCACCACAAACCACAGGTCGGGCAGGGCGAGGAGCACCGATTTCAGCCGGGCTTCCGAGGCTTGCAATGCAGCCTGTTGGGCTGCACGTGCTTCCGATTCCGCATGGCTTTGCGTGATGTCGGTCGAGAAATGCAGCAGGTTGCCGTCGCGCAGCAGGTGGTCTCGGGACAGCAGCACGCGGTCACGCAGGCGGATCACATGCGAGCGTTTTTCCTGGTGCATGGCCATGCGCCACTGGAAGAATTCTTCCTCGCGGCCCAAGGCATCCGGGTAGTGGCCTTGCGCGATCAGGCGCCGCAACAACTCAGGCCAGCTGGGAATATCCTCGATGGTCCGGGCGTCCACGCCGCAGAGCCAATGGTGGTTGGCCATGAGCACCCGGCCATCCGGTGCAGAAATCATCACGCCAGCATGGAAGCTCTCGATGGCTTCGCGCAGCAGGAGGTCGCGCTGCCGCGAGCGCGACTCCAGTTCAACCTGCCGGGTGACATTGCGGCTGGCGCCCCGATAGCCCATGAAGCGCCCGTCCTTGCTGAACACGGGGGCACCACTGATGCTGACCGTCATGCGGCCCCGGGGGGTGTCCCGTTCGCCCAGTGCATCGCTGAAGGCCTGGCGTTGGGCGCGAGCGGCCTGGTAGCGTTGCCAGGAGGTGCCCTGGTCGAAGGGGCTGGGCGAGTAGATGTCTTTGGCGGCCAGGCCCATCTCTGCAATGGGGTCGAGCCCGGTGTGTTGACGCAGGCTGGCCGAGAGCCATTGCAGGCGGCCATCGGCATCGGTTTCCCACAGCCAGTCGCTGCCAGCGGTGGTGGCGCCGCGCACACGCGCACTTTCGCGACGCAGCCGGCGAAATTCCAGCCGGGCCTCGAAAGCGCCTTGCACCACGCGGGCCAGGTCTTGCAGGGATTCGAGTTGCGCAGCCGACAGTTCGCGGGCGCGGTCGTCCATGACGCACAGGGTCGCCAGGGGCAGCTTGTCGACGAAGATGGGCCATCCAGCGTAGAGCTTCCAGCGGTCACTGGGCTGACCATGTGCCTGGTGCAGCCTGGTCTGGCGGATGGTCTGGTCGCACCATGAACCTGCGCGCGTGGCGTGCCGTTGGCCCAGGCCGTGACTTGCCAGTGCATACAGCCGGTGGGCATCGACCAGGTTGATGCAGGCCACGGGGCAATCGGTCAGGCGCGCGGCCAGACGCACCAGGCTGTCGAGCGCTGAAGGCGCATTGGCGTCCAGCCACTTCAAGGCAGCCAGCGTGGCCAGACGTTCGCTTTCAAGGATGTCCTGCGGACCTGCCGGTGAGGCGGTGTTCATGCTCTGGGTTGGGCGGGGCAACCGAAACACTCTAGCCCAAGCGTGAAGTTTTGCAGACCGGATTTACCGGTAGAAGGGCTACCACTGGGGCAAAGTGTCGGCAAAACTCAGCACTTCGAACGTGATGCGCGTGGCATCCGGGTCATGGGGTGGTGAACCCAGCGTGATCACGCCACTGCCATGCAGGGTGCAGGTGCTGCGCCGCAGGGTGAGCACCTGGGCATCGTGATCGAACTGCACGAAGCTGCCGTTGTAGCTTTCGTCGGTCAGGTAGAAGTGCCCTCCGTGGGCCTCGATCTTGGCGTGTGAGCGCGACACGCGCGAGTCGGCCACGCACACCTGCGCCTGCGGGCTTCGGCCCAGCATCAGGGGCACCTGGGCCGACGAGAAGATGCGCTCCTGCTTCTGCCAGGCCACGCGGATCCCATCGGGCAGGGAAGAGCCCAAAGGGCTCATCTGCAGGGTGGATTCGGTGTCGCCAAAGCGCACACCTTCCATGCGCAGCACGGCCACCGGTTCGGCGCGGCCGCGCAGGTGAATGCGGTCGAGGCTGCGAAAGCGCTCCTGCATGTCCGAGGACAGGTTGCGCACCAGGGGCGCAGTGGCCAGTGTTTCGTTGTCGCCGGCCAGATCGAGCAGGCGCGCCGCCACGTTCACGGCATCACCGAAACAGTCGTCATCGACATCGACGATTTCGCCCCAGGCCAGGGCCACTTTCAGCTTCAGGGCGGGGGCATGGCCGGGCAGCCCCGCAGGCACCGGGGCGATGCGGTCGAGTGCATCGTGCAGCCCTGCGGCAGATTCCACGGCCTGTTCGGGGTCGTCGAACACGGCCATCAGGCCATCACCCAGGGATTTGACGACCGTGCCACTGCTTCGGGCAATGATCTGCCCGAGCATGGCCAGGCTGTGTGTCACCACCGTGGCGGCTTCACTGTTGCCCAGCTTGAGATAGAGCGCCGTGCTGCCGCGCAGGTCGGCAAACAACACGGCGCGTTGACGCGGCGTGCCCATGGGAGCCCATCTTCGCGCAATGTCGCGCGATGTAAAGCCTCAGAACGTGATTGATTTCACGCCAATTTGCCCGGCATCACAAGCCGGGTGGCGCTCAGTTCACACCCAGGCTCTGCACGATCTGGATCAGGCGGGGGCGCACCACGTTGAGCAGCAGTTCCTTGCTGACATGGATGGCCGGCCCACCGCAGTTCAGCGACATCAGCGTGCGGGTGTCTCGGGTGTAGAAGGCAATGGCGATGGCGTTCACATCGGGCTGCCAGTCGCCAAAGCTGCAGCACACGCCGATGGTGTTGAGCTCTTCCACGGCCCGGTCGATGCCACGGCGCACCGAGGGCCAGGCGTATTCGTCCAGCTCTTTGACGCGTTCCAGCATTTCGGCGCGGGTGCGTTCGTCACAGCGGGCCAGGTAGGCGCGGCCCATGGCCGTCGTCGCCAGCGGGATGCGCGAGCCCACGTCCAGGCTCAGCGTCAGGGCCGAATCGCTGCGGCAGTTTTCCACGTAGATCATGCTGAGCCGGTCACGCGTGCCAAGCGACACCATGGTCTGCGTTTCGTCGGCGATTTTCTGCATCATGGGCCGGGCCATCTGGCGGATGTCCATGCGGGCCAGCATGGTGCTGCCCAGCGACAGCGTGGCCGAGCCCAGGCGATAGCGGCCCACTTCGGGGTCGTGCTCGAGGTAGCCCAGCTTGGTCAGCGTGTAGGTCAGCCGCGAGATGGTCGATTTGGGCAGGCCGCAGCGCCGGGCCAGCTCCTGGTTGCCCAGCATCTTGTCGCTGGCGCGGAAACAGCTGAGCACCTGCAGGCCGCGGGCCAGTGCGGTCACGAAATGGCGGTCTTCGCTGGGGTCGTGTTCGGCGGGCGGCTCGCCCGGTGGCATGGAGTGCGGCATGTCGTGTTCTGAGCAGCGGAATTTCAGGTTGCTTTGCAGAATATGGCTGGCATCATGCATGCCGAGCGCGACAGCGTCAACGCCTGCCAGCAGGGGCAGGCACCGCGCCAGAAAGGAATCAGCCACACATGACAGTCGAGATTCGTTCCGTGGGCCTGGTGGGCTCGGGCGTGATGGGCTTGGGCATTGCCCAGATCGCAGTGCTGGCCGGCCTGCCCGTGCGGCTGGTGGATGCCCGCGAAGGCGTGGCGGCTGCCGGGGTGCTGCGCCTGCTGGACACCTTGGCTGGCCTGGTGGCCAAGGGGCGGGTGCAGCCCGAACAACTGGCTTTTGCGCAACAGGCCCTGCAAGCGGTGGGCTCTGTGGCCGACCTGGCGGGCTGCGACCTGGTGATCGAAGCCATCGTGGAAGACCTGGGTGCCAAGCAGGCCCTGATGCGGGAGCTGGAAGCCACGCTGAGTGCGCAGGCCGTGCTGGCCACGAACACCTCGTCGCTGTCGGTCACGGCCATCGCGGCCGGCCTGCAGCGTCCCGAGCGCGTGGTGGGCTTTCATTTCTTCAACCCCGTGCCCTTGATGAAGGTGGTCGAGGTGATCGGCGGCGTGCGCACGGCGCCTGAGGTGGTCGATGCCTTGCTGGCCCTGGGGCGGCGCATGGGCCACACCGCGGTGCAGGCGCAAGACACGCCAGGCTTCATCGTGAACCATGCGGGGCGCGGCTATGGCACCGAGGCCTTGCGCCTGCTGGCCGAGCAGGTGGGCAGCCTGGAAGACATCGACCGTGTGCTGCGTGACACCGCGGGCTTTCGCCTGGGCCCCTTCGAGCTGATGGACCTGACCGGGCTGGATGTGTCCCACCCGGTGATGGAATCGATCTACCACCAGTACTACGAAGAGCCACGCTTTCGGCCGCAAGGCATCACTCGCCAGCGCCTGATCGCCGGGCTGCTGGGCCGCAAGAGCGGGCAGGGCTTTTATGCCTATGTCGACGGGCAGCCGCAACGCAGCCCCGAAGTGGCGCCCGGACCGGAGCGCCCCGCCGCCGTGTGGGTGAGCCCGGCGGACCCGGCCGGAGCCCAGGCGGCCCGGCAACTGCTGGCCACCCTGGGCGCGCGCATTGACGCGGGCGCGCAACCCGCGGCCGACAGCCTGTGCCTGGTCACGCCCCTGGGGCTGGATGTCAGCACCCTGGTGGCGCAGCAGGGCCTG
>JBEGRT010000501.1:0-3186 GCA_041180305.1 Pseudomonadota bacterium | reverse complement strand
TATGCCAGCTGCATGAAGGCCGGCATCACGCTGAGCGATTTCGGCGACCTGCGCCGCATCCGCGCGCTGGGCTCGACCGGCTCGCCCCTGGCCGAAGACGTGCAGCGCTGGGTGAGCGCGCAGTTCGAAGCCCTGGGCAGCCCCGACATCTGGTGGAACAACATCTCCGGCGGCACCGATTTCGCGGGCGCCTTCATTGGCGGGCACCGCGAGCTGCCCATCCAGCCGGGGCGCATGCAGTGCCGCATGCTGGGCTGCGCGGTGGAAGCCTGGAACGAACAGGGCCAGGCCGTGACCGACGAGGTGGGCGAGCTGGTGTGCCGCAGCCCCCTGCCCTCGATGCCGCTGTACTTCTGGGGCGACGAGGGCCACGCGCGCTACCTGGGCAGCTACTTCGACACCTACCCCGGCGTCTGGCGCCATGGCGACTGGCTCAAGGTGCACGACGACGAGAGCTGCATCATTTACGGTCGCAGCGACGCCACCATCAACCGACACGGCCTGCGCATGGGCACCAGCGAGCTCTACAACGCGGTCGAGGCCTTGCCCGAGGTGCTCGACAGCCTGGTGATCGACCTGGAATACCTGGGCAAGGAAAGCCGCATGATCATGTTCGTGAGCCTGCGCCCGGGCTTCACGCTGGATGGGGCCCTGCTGGCCCGCGTGCAGGGCGCCATCCGGCAGTCGGTGTCACCGCGCTTCGTGCCCGACGAGATCCTGCAGGCGCCCGAGATCCCTCGCACGCTGTCGGGCAAGAAGCAGGAAGTGCCCATCAAGAAAGTGTTCCTGGGCCAGCCCCTGGAGCGCGTGGTCAACCGCGACGCCATGGCCAACCCGGGCTGCCTGCCCTGGTACCAGGCCCGGGCCGAGGCGCACCTGGCGCGTCAGGGCTGATCAGCCCATCACCACGGGCCCGCCTTTGGCGATGGCCCGCTGGTAGGCCGGGCGGGCCACCATGCGATCGCGGTAAGCCTTCAGGTGCGGGAACTGCTGCGCACCGCCAGCGCGCTGCAGCAAGGCCTCGACCGCGAAGCTCATCTGGAAGTCGGCCAGCGTGAGGTGCTCGCCTGCGAACCATTTGTGGCGCGACAGGTGCTCTTCGATGAAGGCCAGGCTGGTGCTCAGGTTCGGGTCGATCAGTTGCTGCTGCACGCGCTTGCACAGCTCACGCGCGATGGGGCGCACGAAAAACGGCATGGGCTGCGTCGGGATGGTCATGAACACCAGCTTCATGACGGCCCAGTTCATCAGCGAGCCCTCGGCAAAGTGCATCCAGAAGCGCATCTGGAAGGCCTCCGGCGTGCCGCGTTCGGGCACCAGGTGGGCCAGCTCGGCCGCCCCTGCGCCCTGCCCGCCCCCGTGGCGCTCGACGATGTATTCCAGGATGGGCGCTGATTCGGCCACCGCCAGCCCCTCGTCGGTCACCACGGGCGACTTGCCCAGGGGGTGCACCTTCTTGAGTTCTGGCGGCGCCAGCTTGGTGACCGGGTGGCGCTTGTAGACCTTGAGTTCGTAGGGCAGACCCAGTTCTTCCAGCAGCCACAGGATGCGTTGCGAGCGTGAGGTTTCCAGGTGATGAACGGTGAGCATGGTCAAGGCTTGAAGGCGACAAGGGAAAACGGAGCGGCGCTGCAGAATCAGACCGGGCGGAACACACGGGCCACGATGTGGCGCAGCAACCAGCGCGGCGTGAATCGGGTGGACCACACGCCCAGCTTGTTGACCAGCCCTGGCACCACGATGGCCTGGTTGCGCATCAGCGCATCGACCGCGGTGTCGGCCACGCTGGCCGCGCTGGCAAAAGGCACCTTGTCGGCCAGCGAGATGCGTCGGGCCTTCGAGGCCACCTGCACGAATTCGCTCTGCGTGGGGCCGGGGCACAAGGCCGTGACCGCGATGCCATGCGGTGCCAGCTCATGGTGCAAGGCTTCGCTGTACGACAGCACATAGGCCTTGCTGGCGAAATACACCGCCATGCCCGGGCCGGGCTGGAAGGCGGCGGTCGAGGCCACATTCAGGATGCGGCCCTGGCCGCGGCGCTTCATGGCCGGCAACAAGGCGTGTGTGAGTTCGGTGAGCGCGCGCATGTTCAGGTCGATCATGCGTTGCTCATCGGCCCACTGGTTGTCGAGGTGGTAGCCAATGTGGCCCAGGCCGGCGTTGTTCACCAGCACCTCAGGCTGCAGGCCCTGGGCATCCAGCCCGGCCACCAGCTGGCGCACGCCCTCGGGCGCCGTCAGGTCTTGCGGCAGCACATGGCAGCGCACACCGTGTTGCTGGGCCAGTTGTTCGGCCAGGGCCTGCATGGGCCCTTTGCGGCGCGCCACGAGCACCAGGTCATGGCCGCGGCGGGCCAGGCTGCGGGCGATCTGCTCGCCGATGCCGGAAGAAGCGCCCGTCACGAGCGCCAGGGGCTTGGTCATGTGTGAGGTTCCCGATCATGCGCCCGGTCTGAACGCCGGGCTGTCGGGATGGCATTGTGAGGCCAGCGCGGGCCGTTTCCCGGCTGGCGTGGCGCACATGACAGCCCCGTTGGAAGGGCTCAGCGTGCAGGGTCGGTGGCCTGGGCTGCCATGCGTGCCGTGGGCACCTCGGCCAGCGGCACATGGCCACCCAGGGCCTGCACCAGGCTCACATAGCTGCTCAGCTGGCTGTAGCGGGCATCGGCCAGGGCCAGTTCGGCCGTGCGGCGGGCCTCCTGGGCATCCAGCCATGATTTCAGGGGCTCGGCACCGGCGCGGTAACGCACTTCGGTCAGGCGCTCGACCTTGCGGGCCTGCTCCAGCCGGGTCTGCAGGGCCCGGGTCTGTCGCTCGGCCTGCACCTGGGCCGACAAGCCCTTGTCCACATCCGACAGCGCCTGATACAGGGTCTGACGGAAGCCCAGCACCGCCGCATCGGCATCGGCCTGGGCAATGGCCGTGTTGCGCTCCATCTCGCGGAACTGCACGAAGGGCAACACCAGCGAAGCCGCCAGGGTGCCCAGCGGATCGCGCAGCACGTCTTTCAGGTCCTGGCTGCTGCCGCCCACTGCGGCGGTGAGGGTCAGGTTGGGGTAGTAGGCCGTGCGGGTGGCGGTCACACCGGCATAGGCCTCGCGCATGCGGTATTCGGCGGCGCGCAGGTCGGGCCGGCGGGCCAGCACCTCGGCAGGCACGCCTGCGGCCACTGTGGGCCAGGGGCCTG
>JBEGRT010000500.1:0-2641 GCA_041180305.1 Pseudomonadota bacterium | reverse complement strand
CATGGTGCCCAGGCCGCCAGAGTTGATCCAGCGACGGGGCTCCTCAAACTTGCAATACTGAGCCGCAAACATCTGGTGCTGGCCCACATCCGAGGTGATGTAGTGATCAGTACCCTGCGTCAGGCGGGTGAGCGTTTCCAGCACGAACTGGGGCTTGATCACGTCAGTGGAGGTCTTGTACTTGAGGCACTCGCGACCACGCCACTCGTTGATCTGGTTCCACCAGGCGGTCAGGGCACTCTGGTCGGGCTTTTGCTGCGATTCCTTGATCTGGGCAATCATCTCTTGCAGCACGTCCTTCACATCGCCCACGATGGGGATGTCGACCTTGACACGCTTGGAGATCGACGAGGGGTCGATGTCGATGTGGATGATCTTGCGTTCGACCTGGGCGAAGTGCTTGGGGTTGCCGATCACGCGGTCGTCGAAGCGGGCACCGATGGCGATGACCACGTCAGCGTTCTGCATGGTCATGTTGGCTTCGTAGGTGCCGTGCATGCCCAGCATGCCCAGGAAGGTGCGGTCCGACGCAGGGATGGCGCCCAGACCCATCAGGGTGCTGGTGCTGGGGTAGCCCAGCATGCCGACCAGTTCGCGCAGTTCAGCCGAAGCTTCACCCAGGATCACGCCGCCGCCGGTGTAGATGTAGGGGCGCTTGGCGTTCAGCAGCAGCTGCACGGCCTTGCGGATCTGACCGCCGTGGCCCTTGCGAACCGGGTTGTACGAGCGCATTTCCACGGTATCGGGGTACTGGAATGCGGTGGTCTTGAGCGAGACGTCCTTCGGGATGTCGACCACGACGGGGCCGGGACGGCCGGTGCGGGCGATGTGGAAGGCCTTCTTCAGGGTCACGGCCAGGTCAGCCACGTCCTTGACCAGGAAGTTGTGCTTGACGATGGGGCGCGTGATGCCGACGGTGTCACATTCCTGGAAAGCGTCCAGGCCGATCGCGGGCGTGGGCACCTGACCGGTGATGATCACCATGGGGATCGAATCCATGTAGGCGGTGGCGATGCCGGTGATGGCATTGGTCACGCCAGGGCCGGATGTCACCAGGGCCACGCCAACGTCGCCAGTGGCGCGGGCGTAGCCGTCAGCCGCGTGCACAGCCGCCTGTTCGTGGCGCACCAGCACGTGCTCGATGGAATCTTGTTTGTAGAGGGCGTCGTAGATGTACAGGACGGCACCGCCAGGGTAGCCCCAGATGTACTTGACGTTTTCAGCTTGCAGGCAGCGGACCAGGATGTCCGAGCCGTTCAGGATTTCAGCCGCACTGCCTTGTGCGTTGCCTTGAGACATGTCCATGATGGAAGAACCTTTCCGAATTTCTCTAACGAAAAACGATCGGTGCCCCTCCTCGCAACCCAGGGCCCTGAAGGCACCCTGGCTCACAGCTTCACGGTGACGGATCACCGCAAGGCTCGCCCTTGTGAGGCGGATTCGAAGCCTGCGCGGACTGCCACTGCGAGCGTATCGCGCCGCAGCTCAGCCCAGATCGGGATGACGCAAAAACGCAGATTATCGCACCAAGCCCGGCGTTCCGGTCGATTTCAGGTGAAATCACCCGGACAAGTGCATAATCCGGGCGCGCCGAACCTCACCCACAACCGCCTCACGGCCTGCTTCGCCTTTGTCCGCCGCCGCCCCGTCACCCGCAGAAGAACTCGACGAGTTCCTGGCCAGCGTGGAAAAGCGCGCCTTCAAGCGGGCGCTGTATGCCGTGCGCGATGAAGACGCGGCCCTGGACATCGTGCAGGACAGCATGATCCGCCTGGCCACCAGCTACGCCGACCGCCCGGCCGCCGAGTGGCCCATGCTGTTCCAGCGCATCCTGTCGAATGCCACGCTGGACTGGTTCAGGCGCCAGAAAGTTCGCAATGCGGTGTTCCACACCATGAGCGATCTGGAAGCCACGGTGTCCGGAGGCGATGGCGAGGGTGATGTCGACCTGCTGGAAATCCTGGCGGTGGAGGCCCTGGGCACGGAAGGTGCTGAGGAAACCGCCAACCGCGGCGAGGTGCTGCGGATCATCGAAGAAGAAATTCAACAATTGCCGGCGCGTCAACGCGAAGCGTTTCTGATGCGTTACTGGGAGGAACTGGATGTCGCAGAGACGGCTGCAGCCATGGGTTGCTCGGAGGGCAGCGTGAAAACGCATTGCTCCCGAGCCGTTGCTGCATTGGCCAAGGCCCTCAAAGGCCGGGGCATCGGCCTTTGACATTCAGACGACGGCAACACGACAGGACACGCACCATGGACACCTCTGGCAAGCACACCCCTTCGGCCCAGGTTGAAGCCCTGGAGGCCCGCTTCGCCCTGCGCCTGACCGCCCGGCTGGATGACGCCAGCCAGACGGTGGGTCATGAGGTGTCCGAGCGCCTGCGCGTGGCCCGCATGCAGGCTGTGGCCGCGGCACGCCACGTTCGGGTGGCCCAGCTGGCCACCGCGCCCGTGGCCGCAGCCGCCGTGGCACCGCAATGGCAGCTGGCCAGCGCCGGCTCGGCGGGCAGCCCGGGTTTCGCCCGCCACATCGACCACGGCCGCCGCCTGGAAGACCGCCCCACGGCCTGGGGCTGGCGCATCGCCTCGGCCCTGCCGATCATCGCCCTGGTGGCCGGCCTGTGGGGGATCCATTGGTGGC
>JBEGRT010000499.1:0-2956 GCA_041180305.1 Pseudomonadota bacterium | reverse complement strand
GGTCGGCGCGGCGGCGTCGCGGCTTCGCGCGGCCAGCACGTCGTTGATCCATGCAGGCGGCTGCAGGCCCTGGCCCACCAGCAGCAGGCAGCCCATGATGTTGCGGATCATGTGGTGCAGGAAGGCCTGCCCTTCGAAGTCGAAACGCCAGTACACGCCCTGCCCTTGCAGCGCCGCCGAGGGCCCGCGGGCACTGACTGTGCCTTGAGGGTGCACCGGGGCCCAGGCCGCATCAGGCGAGGTGGGCGTGATGGGCAGGTGCGGAGCCGGCCCACGGGTGATGCGGATTTCGCGCAGTTCCTTGATGGGCGTGGGCGACTGGCACTGGCTGGAGCGAAAGCTGGAGAAATCGTGCACGCCCAGCAAGTGCTGCGCGGCGGCCTCCATGGCCGAGTGATCGAGTGGGCGGAACACCCACCCCACACGCCCTGCCTCCAGCGCCGGGCGCACCGGCGCCTGCAGCACGATGTAGGTGTAGCGGCGGCCACGGGCACTGTTGCGGGCATGGAAGTGCGCCGGCACCTCTTGCGCCCACTGCACCGCGATGTCGGGTGGCAGGAAGGTGTTGGTGCCCCGCACCCACGAGAAAGGCTCGCGGTGCAGTTCGGTGTCGAGGTGAACGACCTGGTTGATGCCGTGCACGCCAGCGTCGGTGCGCCCACTGCACAGCACCGACACGGGCTGGGTGGTGAATTCGCGCAGCGCCGCTTCGAGCGTGTCCTGCACAGTGCCACCGCCCGGCTGGCTCTGCCAGCCCTTGTAGGCGCCACCAAGGTATGAAACGCCGAGGGCGACCCGGCGGGTCGCCCTCTCGGCTGGCGCCGAAGCGCCAGCGTCTGGTACCACGGCTGAATGCATCAGCCGAGGTTGTCGAGCATCGACTGAGCCTTGCCCTTGATCGAGTCATCCGCAGCCGAAGCCATGACCTCTTGCAGCAACTCGCGGGCGCCGTCGATGTCACCGATCTGGCGGAATTCTTCGGCCAGGTCCAGCTTGCGGGCCATCGGGTCGTCCGACAGGTCCATCGACAGGTCGCCAGCATCGGCCACGGCCGGCTCCGGCTGAGCGGGCTCGTCCAGGTCCAGGCTGATGCTCGACAGGTCGAAGTCCAGACCCGCATCGGCAGGCGGCTCGGCAGGGGCCGCGTCGGCAATCTCGGCCACTTCCGGCAACTCGGGCAACGCGTCGATGGGCGCGGTGTCGGCCGTCGGCGGCAGTTCAGCCATCTCGGGGAATTCGACCTCCGGCAAGGCGACTTCTGGCAGTTCCAGCGTCATGTCGGGCTGAGGCTCGCTCGCCACGGGCACTTCGGGGAACTCAGGCTCGATGGCCGCCACGGGTTCAGCCACCGCGTCGAACGGGGCCGGCGCCGAGATGTCGAGATCCAGCCCGCTGTCATCGGCCGCACCGGCGGCTGCCGCTTCAGGCACCGGCTCGGCGGCCGCCTCGGAGGGCAGGTCGATGGCCGGAGCCTCGTAGGGCTGCGCCGTGACCGGGGCATCCAGCGTGGAGGCCAGACCAGGCATGACAGACACCGGCACGGTGCTGGCGCCCAGGGCTTCGACCGGCTCAGGTGCGCCGACTGACCCAAGGGCCGGCTGACCGCCCGGCTGATACAGCGGGTTTTCGGGGTCGATGCTCAGGCCCATTTCCTGGGCGCGGGCCCAGTCATCACCACGACCACCGGTCAGGCCGTACAGCTGGACGGCCAGCTGCTCGAAGCCCTTGGTGTCACGGCGCTTGGCGTAGACCTCCAGCAGCTTGGTGCGGATCGCCAGGCGGTCCGGCGTGCTGCGCAGCGCTTCCTTGAGGATTTCCTCGGCCTGCAGGTCACGGCCATAGGCCAGGTACACATCGGCTTCGGCCACGGGATCGACGTCACCGATGGCGTCGAGCTGACTGAGCGAGTAGCTCATGGACGACGGACCACCCGAGGCGTCGCGGGTATCCACGCGCTGCCCCCCGCTGGCGCCGAAGAACGAATCGGGCTGCAGGCGGCTTTCCAGGAAGGATGTCTCGGCGCTGTCAGGGCGGCGACGCGAGCGCAGGTACAGGCCTGCGCCGGCCAGACCGGCCACGAGCACACCGGCACCGGCCAGCAGCATCGGATCGACAGTCTGGAAGAAGCCCGGCTCATCAGCAGGCACAGGCTCGACCGGGATCTGCACGGGGCGCGGCACCGACGGCACCGGGATGGATGCAGGCTCGGCAGCGCTGGGCGCTGAGGCCACGGTGGCACCTTCGGTGGCGGTGGCCGAGGCAGGCACCTCAGGCAGCGAAGGCGCCGGGGCAGGCGCCGGAGCCGACGCCACCACGGCGGGCGCCGACGGCACCACCGGCGCGGGCTTCACCTCGGGCTTGGGTTCAGGCTTGGGCTCGGGCTTGGAGGCCACGGGGGCCGGTGCCGGAGCAGGCTTGGCCACCGGGGCGGGGGCAGGTGCAGGCGCGGGTGCAGGCACTGGGGCCGGCGCCGGCTTGGCCGGGGCCGCCTTGGAAGCAGCCGCGGCAGCTTCCTTCAGCTTGCGCAGATCGTCGAGGTTCTTCGACAGCTCGGTGACGCGCGTGCCGCTGTCTTTCTGGGCGCGCTCCTTGGCCAGCTTGTCTTCGACGCCAGGGCCGCTCTGCACGGAACCCTTGCTCAAGGTCAGCTTGTCGGGCGAAGGTGCGGCCGCCTGCTTGCGGTCTTGAACCTCGGCTTCGACCTTGCCCTTGGCCTGACGCTCCTGGGGCTTGGGCGCGGCTTCGGCCACACCCGCTGCCAGACGCTCGCGGTAAGCCGCGAAATCGGCGCTTTGCGCGTTGATGACCTGGCGGGCCTCCTGCGGCGACACCGATTGCGCCTTCTCGGCATCGGGCACGTTCAGCACCACGCCGGCCTTCAGGCGGTTCATGTTGTTGCCCTGGAAGGCCTCGGGGTTGTTGCGGTACAAGCCCACCACCATCTGATCCAGAGACA
>JBEGRT010000498.1:0-7688 GCA_041180305.1 Pseudomonadota bacterium | reverse complement strand
TATCGGCTCACCCCCGCGGGGCACGACCTGTTCCCGGTGCTGGTGGCCTTGCTGCAGTGGGGCGACCGCCATGCAGCCACCGACGAAGGCCCGCCGGTGCGCATCGTCGAGCGCCTCAGTGGTGAAGAGATCGCGCCCATGGGAATGCGTTCAGCCAGCGGGCAGCCGCTGCGCGTGCAGGATGTGACCGCGCAAGCCGGCCCGGGGGCTGGCCCTGAGGTGCGCCAGCGCCTTCAGGCGGTGGCTTCAGCCCACCGCACTGACCGCAGCCAGGATCAGGGGCGTGGTCAGGGCTGAGGCCGCGGTCGACAGCACCAGGCTGGCGGCCACCGGGCCTTCCAGGGCCTGAAAGTGGCGCGACATCAGGTACACATTGGCGCCCACCGCGATCGAACCCAGCAGCACGACCGACTGTGTTTCCACCAGCCCCAGGCCCATGCCGCGTGCCAGGGCCCACACCACCAGGGGTTGCACCAGCAGTTTCAGGCCGGTCATGGCCAGGCTGAGGTGCCATTGCGCACGCAGGCCGTGGCGTGACAGGCCCATGCCCAGAGAGAACAGGGCCAATGGTGCAGCCACGGCGCCGATGGCATCGAGCACGCTTCGGGCCCCATGGGGCATCGGCCAGCCGGTCAGGCCCACGGCTGTGCCGCTCAGGATGGCCAGGATCAGCGGGTTGCCCAGCACGCTGCGCAAGGTGGCATGAAAGCCTGCCACGCTCAGCCGGCCGTGACGAGACCATTCCACCGACACCGTCACCAGCGTCCACAGCGTGAGCGAATTGAACACCAGCACCAGGGCCACCGTGGGCATGGCGGCATCGCCCAGCGTGACCTGAGCCAGCGGAATGCCCAGCAGGGCGTTGTTGGAGAAGATGGCTGCCAGCGCGAACAGCGATTGCGACACGCCATCGAGCCGGAACACCTTCCAGGCCAGTACACGGGCCAGCGTGAACACCAGCAGGCAGCTGCCGAAGAAGGCCAGCAGCACCCGGGGATCGACCGGCGGCAACTGGCTGAGACGGCTCATGAGCCCGAAGAGCAGGGCGGGCAGTGCCACCTGAAAGAGCAGGCGGGTCAGCGCCTGATCCAGCCGCTCACTGGGCTGCCAGAAGCGGGTGAGCAGGTGCCCCAGGCCCACGATGGCGAACATCGGGGCGCACAGGGCCAGGTAATGGAAGAACACGGACATGGCGCCAGGCATTGTCGCCCAGGCGCATGCCCTTGGCGGGCTGTCCTCAGTGCCCTTCGGCCTTGCGGTACGCCGCGTCGGCGGCTTCCAGGCGTTTGAATTCCTTCTTCACGCGGGCGGCGCGCTTGGTGTCATCGGTGTCGATGTCGGCCACCATTTTCTCGGCCATGCCCTTGGCATCGGAGATGCCGTAGTTGCCGGCCTTCACGCGTTCGGGCAGGTCGTCCAGCAGCGCGCGGGCCAGGGTGCGGCGCTTGGCCGGGTCGGCATCGGCCGGCAGGTCTTGCCACATCTCGAGCTGCTTGTTGAACCGCACGGCATTGACCAGGCGCGTCAGTTCGGCCTGCGGGTCCTTGGCCTGGTTGGCCACGCCTTGCAGCATGGTCCATTCCATGTCGGAGAGGTAATCGGGGCGGTTCATCGGCGCGGCTGTGACCGGCTCAGGGGCTGGCTGGCTTTCCATCGCAGCCGAGGCCTGGGCTTGTTGCGCCTTGATGGAGTCGATCTCTGCGCGTTCTTCCGTGGTGGCTTGCCGTTGGAAACCATCGCTGACGGGGGCTTGCGATGGCACCTCGTTCGGTGCCTGTGCGGCCACCGAGGCACCTTCCGAAGGTGCCGGGCTGCGCATCAGGTAGGCAGCGATGGCCACGCCTGCGCCAACCACCACTGCCGCGATCACGAGGGGGGTGCGACTGCGTCGTTCGATCATGACCTGTGCCATGGGTACTCCTGGAGCAATGAAAAAGGTCCGGCCAGTTGCCTGGTCCGGACCTGCAGTGACGGGGCGAACCCCTCAGAGGCAAAGCGCAACGCTGGAGATGTCGGTTGAGACGTTGCGCTTGAGCCTCAGGTCATCGCGTCGATCAGAAGGCGACCGGAGCGGGCGGGGTCACGCCCAGCTTGAAGGTCTGACCCGAACCGGACATCAGGCCCGACAGGATAGCCGAGATGAAGCAGCCCTTGATCTGCGGGAAGGTGGTGGTGCCCGAGAAGCCCAGGGTGCCGTCACCCAGAGCAGCCACACCGCTCTTGAAGTTCAGGGGGAAGATCACCGGCGACACGGTCTTGCACTCACCGAAGGGGATGCCCAGCACGCTGGTCACGGTGATGTTGGCAGGGGCCTGGCCCGTGATGGTCAGCGAACCGTCGTTGCCCACCACGTTGGAGCCAGTGGTCGGGCCAGCCGACGCGACACGCAGACCCACCGACGTGTTGATGCCGATCAGCTTGATGGTGGTCTTGTAGTCGGGGATCGCCAGCGAGCCGTTCAGCACCTTGGAGGTCACGTTGGCGTCGGCCGTGAAGGTCGAGCCTGCGGGCAGGTACACGGTCTGAGCCAGGGTCTTCAGGCCGATTTCGCCGGTCAGGTTCCACTTGTTCAGGGTCACGACGAAGTCGCCACCGCCCGGGTTGGCCGTGCTGGCAGGAGCGGCTGCGGTGTTGGCGCAGTTGCTGGCTTGAGCCTTGCCGGCGAAGCGGTCAGCCAGCCATGGCACCACGGTCTTGGCGCCCTGGAACTGGGTCACGATGTGTTCGCTGGGGAACAGATCGAACTTCACGTTGGTGCCCTTGGCGCAGTAAGCCTTCTTCAGGTCAACAGCCTGGCCCAGGGGGATGAATTCGTCAGCCTGACCGTGGAATTGGTACAGGGGAGCGCTGATCTTGCGGGTGCCCAGGGCTTGCTGTTGCAGCACGTTCTTCACGCTGGCCACGTTCAGCAGAGCGTCCAGGGGTTCGCCCGAGCGGGTGAATTGCTTGATGTCCTTGTTCTGGTAGGTGAACAGGGCTTCGAACACGCACATGTTCTTCAGCTTGTCCAGTTCGGCCTTGCCTTCATCAGAGGCGATCAGGTCGATGGGCACTTCGTCGCCGTACTGGGTGTTCAGGCCGACGATGGCCGAGGCCAGGAAGGCGAAGCCGGTCGAAGCGTTCAGGTTGCGGGCCGTGGCGAAGAAGTCGCCAGGCACGCCGCCGGCGGCCACGCCGACCAGCTTGATGTTGGGGGCGTAGGTGGGAGCCAGTTCACCAGCGAATGCAGCGGTCTGACCGCCTTGCGAGTAACCCCACACGGCCACGGGCGACGAGGCCGAGATGTTGGCGCCAGGGATCTGGGTGGCGGCCTTGAAGATGTCCAGCAGGGCCTGACCTTGCGACTTGCCAGCCAGGTAGGTCGAGGGCAGCGGATCGGCAGCGTTCAGGGCGCCGAAGTAGTCGGTGATCATCACGCTGTAGCCGGCGTTCAGGGCTGCAGCGATGTTCGAAGCTTCGTAGTCGGTGCCGGCGATCAGTTGACGCGAAGGAGCGCAGCTCGACTTCAGGCCATGGGTGCCCACGGCGTACAGCACGACAGGGCGGGGGCCGGTGCCGGTCCAGGCAGCGGTCGGGGTGATCACGGTGCCCGACACAGCGTAGTCGCCGTCCAGGGAATCCTTGAATTGGTACACGACGTTCCAGGCCTTGTTGGCGGGAGCGCCAGCGACCTTCACGGTGGTGGTGCGGTAGGAGATCAGGTCACCATGGGTGCCCGTCAGTTCTTGCTCGGGGTAGTTGAAGAAGGATTCGTCGGCCGGGCCTTGCACGGGGGCGGCGAACGACGAGCAGGTGGCCAGCGCGATGGCGGCCATGGGCAACAACTTGGCGATCTTCGAGATCTTGCGGGTGTTCATGCGTGTTCTCCAGTTGATCTTTCGTCGAGGCGAAACGCTCGCCCCGTGAAATTCATTGTGCTTTTCAAGAAACGCAGAACCGCTAGAGGCAAACCCCAATCTGAATGATGGGCTAAGCAAAATCCCCCCCCGTCGTTGAGGGGAGTGTGGACGCGCAGCAGGATGTTTACCCTGATACGGACCGAACCGCAGGTCAGGGCGCGCTACCCAGCAAACGTTTGACGGCTTCGTCCAGGCTGTCGGGCTCTTTCGCGTCGGGCTCTGAGGCGGCCGATCCAGCTGTCGCAGGTTGTGGGATCAGTTCAGGACTGACCGATTGCCCATCCAGTCCCACACCTGTGAGGAAGCCGCCCTGGGTCCATTCGCTGTAACGCCACCCGGTGTCCAGGGGGACCACGCCGTCAGGCGTGGCAGGCATGACCACAGGACGGCCCGCCAGGGCCGTGCCCATGTACTGGATCCAGGCTGGCAAGGCCAGCGAAGCGCCTGACGCATGGCTGCCCAGGCTGCGCGGAGTGTCATAGCCCAGCCAGACCACGGCCACCTGAGTCGGCTGGTAGCCTGCAAACCAGGCGTCATACACGTCGTTCGTGGTGCCGGTCTTGCCGAACAGGTCTCCCCGGCGCAATTGGCCCTGCGCCCGCGCGGCGGTGCCACTGCGCGTCACTTCATTGAGCAGCGTGCCGGTCAGGAATGCATTGCGGGCCGGAATGGCTCGATCGGCTTCGGTGGCGCTCCTGATCGGGGCGCTGAACACCACCTTGCCTTTGGCGTCGGTGATGCGCGTGATCACGATGGGGCTGACCTTCAAGCCGCCGTTGGCCAGCACGGCGTAGGCGCTGGCCAGTTGCAGGGGCGTGGTCGAGCCCGTGCCCAGCGCCAGGGTGAGGTTGTCGGGGTGCTTGGCCACGTCGAAGCCGAACTGCCCGGCCCAGGCGCGTGCCTTGCTGGCGCCCACCAGCTGGACCAGCCGGATGCTGACCAGGTTCTTGGAGCGGGCCAGACCTTCACGCACGGTGATGGGGCCGTCGGCGCTGCCGTCGGAGTTCGAGGGGCTCCAGTCACCCACATCCGTCAGCGGCGCATCGTTGACCAGCGTTTCCGGCATCACGCCGTTTTCCAGTGCCGCCGAATACAGGAAGGGCTTGAAGCTCGAGCCCGGCTGGCGCCAGCCCTGGGTCACGTGGTTGAACTGGTTGTGCTTGAAATCGAAGCCTCCGACCAGGGCTTCCACGCGCCCATCCTGTGGGTTCAGGGCCACCAGGGCGCCATCGGCCTCGGGCCATTGGGTGATGCGCCAGCTGGTCTTGTCCAGACGTGCCAGTCGCACCACCGAGCCACGGGAAATCTTCAGGCTGGTCGTGGCCTTGGGGCCAAGGCCTGGCTGAGCCTGCCTGAGACCCTTCCCGCTGACCTGACGCACTTCGCCAGCGGCCGTCACCACCGTGACCTCCTTGGGCGTCACGCGGGTGACCACGGCCACCGGCAGCCCTTCGTCGTCGATGTAGTCCTCCAGCACGTCGGAGGCCTCGGGGTCGTCGGCCGCCAGGGTGTCGTCGAGCGACTCATGCCCCTCCGGTCCGCGCCACGGCTGCCAGGCTTCCCGGTCGATCAGGGTCTGGCGCAATGCATGCCATGCGGCACGCTGCTTGGCCGCACTCAGCGTGGTCGTCACTTTCATGCCCGATGTGTAGGCGGCTTCACCGTATTGCGCATACACCTGGGCGCGGGCCATTTCGGCCACGTGCTCTGCGTGCACTTCCACCTCGCCCGGGGTACGGATGGTGGGGCGCTCTTTCATGGCCGCGGTGTAGGTGAGCTCGTCGATCACGCCCGCTGTCTTCATGCGTCCGAGCACCACCTGCATGCGCTTGAGCGAGCGTTCGTAGTTGCGCACCGGGTTGGCGTTGGCCGGGTTCTGCGGCAAGCCGGCCAGCATGGCGGCCTCTGCAGGCGACAAGGCCTTCAGGGGCTTGCCGAAGTAGGTCTGAGAGGCCTCGGCAAAGCCGTAGCTGCGCGCGCCCAGGTAGATCTCGTTCATGTACAGCTCGAGGATGCGGTCCTTGCTGAGCTGTCGTTCGATGCGTAGCGACAGCATGGCTTCTTTGAGCTTGCGCGTGATGGTGCGTTCGCGCGTCAGGAAGAAGGTGCGGGCCACCTGCTGGGTGATGGTCGATGCGCCTTGCTTGCGTCCACCGGTCAGGTTGGACACGATGGCTCGCAGCACGCCCACCGGGTCGATGCCGCTGTGCTCGTAAAACCGCGCGTCTTCCACGGCCAGCAGGCTGTCCTTCATGAGGGCTGGCATGTCCTTGAGGGGCACGAACTGCCGCTTTTCCTGGCCGAAGCCGCCAATCTCCACGCCATCGGCTGTGTACACCCGCAGGGGCTCCTTGGGCTGGTAGCTGGTCAGGTGGCTGGTGTCGGGCAGTTGCGGGTACAGCACCAGCAGCGTCAGCCCCAGGGCGGCCAGCGCTGCGACCAGGATGCCAAGGCCGATCAGGATGACACCGCGTGGCGCCGGGCGGCTGCGGTGTGCAAGAGGCGTGGCGTGGTGGCGTTGAGGCATGGGCAGCTGGGGCCGGGGGGCCGCCTGAAAACAGCAGATGTCGGATTATCCCCGCTGGGTCAGGTCAGAATTCCGGCATGTCTGCACCGACTTTGACCTTCGATTGCCAGGCCTGCGGGGCCTGTTGTGCCACGTTCCGCGTGTCGTTTCACTGGTCGGAGGCCGACGATGCTCCGGGTGGCACGGTGCCCTTGGGTCTGACCGAGCCCGTGGGCCTGCACCTGCGTTGCATGCAGGGCACCAGTGTCCGGCCGGTGCGTTGCACGGCCCTGACGGGCGAGCTGGGGCAGCATGTGGGCTGCAGCATCTACCCGCTGCGCTCAAGCACCTGCCGCTCGGTCGAGCCCGGAGATGCCCAGTGCCTCAAGGCCCGCGCACACCACGGCTTGCCTGTGCAGGCATGAAAAAACCCGCCAGGTTGCCCGGGCGGGTTTTGCAGGTGGGGTGCGCAAGCCCACCCCTCAGGGGCGGGCAGGGCAGCCAGAAGGTCAGGCCTTCACGGAGGCGGCGGTCTCCACGTACTCTTCAATCTGGTTGAAGTTCATGTACTTGTAGATCGCGTCGGCGTTGGCGGTCACCACGCCGGTTTCGGTCAGGTACTCTTCCACGGTGGGCAGCTTGCCCAGCTTCGAGGCCACAGCCGCCAGCTCGGCCGAGCCCAGGAACACGTTGGTGTTCTTGCCCAGACGGTTGGGGAAGTTGCGGGTCGAGGTCGAGATGCAGGTCGAGCCTTCCTTGATCTGAGCCTGGTTGCCCATGCACAGCGAGCAGCCGGGCATTTCGGTGCGGGCACCGGCCTGGCCGAAGGTGTTGTAGAAGCCTTCCTTGGTCAGCTCGGCAGCGTCCATCTTGGTGGGCGGGGCCACCCACAGGCGCACCGGCAGGTCCTTCTTGCCTTCCAGCACCTTGCCGGCGGCACGGAAGTGACCGATGTTGGTCATGCACGAACCGATGAAAGCTTCGTCGATCTTGGTGCCGGCCACTTCCGACAGGAACTTGGCGTCGTCCGGATCGTTCGGGCAGCAGACGATGGGTTCCTTGATGTCGGCCAGATCGATCTCGATCACGGCGGCGTACTCGGCGTCCTTGTCGGCTTCCAGCAGGTTGGGGTTGGCCAGCCAGGCTTCTTGCGCGTCGATGCGGCGCTGCAGGGTGCGGGCGTCGGCGTAACCGTTGGCGATCATGTTCTTCATCAGAACGATGTTCGACTTCAGGTACTCGGCGACCGGTTCCTTGTTCAGCTTGATGGTGCAACCCGCGGC
>JBEGRT010000497.1:0-2510 GCA_041180305.1 Pseudomonadota bacterium | reverse complement strand
TTGAGCCACGAGGTAGTGGCGAGGGTTTGCCCGCCGCTCAGAGTCATCTGCGTGGTGAGCGCGCCGCCAGCAGTGGCTGTGCCGCTGCGTACTTGGCGGTAGTCGGTTCGGTAGTCGCTCGCCCCAGCATCGTAGGAGCTGCCCGCGTTCGTGCTGGTGCGCAGGTATGGCGTCGTTGCGCCTGTGCCGGGAACCAGTTTGATGATCTCCAGCAGGTAGACATCGTAGGTCGAGTCGATGACGCAGCCGCCCGTGCCGTTCACAAAGTCGGCCTGCCCCTGGGCGGATAGCGTTTGCGTCTGCAACAGGCGCGGCTGGCCCTTGGCAAGCGTGGTGTGCGTGGCAGTGGCGAGCTTCGCGTCCAGCTGCGTCTGCACGGCCGACGTGACGCCGACCATGTAATTGAGCACGGTGTGCGTTGGGGTGACGGCTCCCGATACATTGGGCCAGGTCGCCTTTATTGTGCTCTTGATGAGACGCAGATGATTATCGCCTTCACTGCGAAGGTCTGTCGCGGTCGGGTTCGTGGCGACCAGATCGCTGATATAGGTGCCGGTTTCGAGTGCCATCGTGTCCCCTACATCTTGCGCACGCGCATTGCTGAACCCGTGCGCAAGCTCTCATCGTCTTGCAGGTTCAATTTCTCGACTTCAGCCATGTACTTCTGCTCATACAGGCTGATCGTTTCCTTGTTATCGACCCAGGGCATTGCCTCGGCGAGCGAGCCGAAGAGATAGATGCCAGGGTGATAGGTCAGCAGCCAGTTCGTATCCGATGCGCCAGACAGCGCAGCAAACCGCGCGTAATAGTCCAGCGTGACGGTGTAGACAGCATCCGGCGTCGGGCCTAGCAGCAGCTTGTCGCCGACGATGGTGTACACAACAGGCTGCGCCGTGCTGTAGCCCGCCGGATACAGTTCGTCCATCACCTCAGGCGTTACGACGTGAAGCTGCGCGGGCGGGCTTGTGTCAGACAGCCCGATGTTTTCCATTTCCAGGAAGTCTGTCGGCAGGGTCACGTACTGCGTGCCGCCGACAGTCGCCAGCGTGGTGTTCGTTACCTGCTTGCGGATGCGCAAGTCGCGGGCGATTCGAGCCTCTGCCAGCGCGATGAAGTCAGGGATGATGCTGGTCAGGTCATCGCGATGCAGCCACGATGCGACCGATGATTTGAGGCCCGCATACGTGGTCAGGGCCATGGCTACACCTGGCCCTTCCAGATGCGGAAGTGCGCGATTGCCGGGTCATTCAGCAGGCGCCGCTTGTGCTCCTGGCTTGCGGCGAATTCGGCATACGTAATGCCCGCATCGTTCAGGTACTTTTCGACGAACACCCGAGGAACGCTGGCCGCGTGCTTCATGTCGCTGGAGCCGTACATGCCCGCGTTGTGCTTGGCCTTGGCGTACTCCGCGATGGGGTCGCAGTCCTGCACGGTGCCCGTGATCAGGTTGCCGTCCTGTAGCCCAAAGACGGCCTGCACGCCCGGGTCAGTCTGGATGACTGTCTTCACGAGTTATCCAGCGGCGTGACGTTGACCTGACCGGCTGCCGTGCCCTGGATGTACGCGATGTGCGTGTCACCCTTGCCGATGCGCATGATGACGCTATCAGCGTTCTGCACGAGCACGTCGTTGGTCGTGGCAACGACGGCGCTATCTCCGATCTTGATGTAGCACTCGTTACGAGCTGCGATCCTCACATAGTTGGGGATGCTGCCCGAGCCATCGGTGGGGATGGCCGTTCGTGCTGATGCGCCGCCAGTGGCCGCGCTGAAACCGACCTTGGTGACGTGCAGGAAGCCGCCGCCATATGTCTGTGCCATGTGTCTCTCCAGCGCCTCGCGGCGTTAAGAGGAGGGGCCGAAGCCCCCCCGTTCATCAGTAGTCGCCCAGGAACACCCAGGTGAGCACGATCGTGCCGCTGATGGTCTGCGTCGCGTCGGCGTCCACGTCGGTCGTGGTGGCATACGCGGTATTGAGCCGCACCACCTTGGCAGACGAGGTTCCGTCAAACGCAGCCGCAGCCGACAGCGCAGCGCTCACAGCAGTGCCCGCCACGTTGATCGTCGCAGACGACGTGAACGCGGTAGACGGCAGCAGATCGGCGGCGGTGCCGTTCAGCGTGGTGCTGGATGCGGCGGCAGTGCCCAGCGAGATGGCGCCCGTAGAGCTTGCGTTCAGGGTTGAAGCAAGCGCGCTGGTCGTCTTCTGCTGAAGCGTGGCCGTGCAGCCGAGCACGAAGATGCGACCCTCGGGGAAGGTGTACAGCAGCGTGGATTGGTACTCCGTGCCGTTGACAACCGCCTGAGGGACTTCCGAAAGCGTGAGCGTGGTCTGGTAGAAAGCGCCAAACTGCTCCTGCTTCAGGAGAATGCTGCCTGTCGCGGGCGCGGTGACGGTCCCATCGCGGGTGTCAACCTCGGCCACGCGAAGGCCAGATCCCGACTGATTCAGTGTGTACATGTGGTTCTCCGGTTAGGGGGCCGAAGCCCCCTATGTCATCACTGAACGTC
>JBEGRT010000496.1:0-2610 GCA_041180305.1 Pseudomonadota bacterium | reverse complement strand
TCACCTTCGAGGAGGAGCCCCTGTCAGCCGAGCAGATGCGTGCGCGCATCGATGCCTACCGGCAGCACCACCCCTGGCTGGTGTGCGAGCAGGGCGGTGAGGTGGTCGGCTATGCCTATGGCGCAAAGTTCCATGCCCGCTCGGCGTTCAGGCACACGCTGGAAGCTTCAGTCTACCTGCGCGCCGGCATGGAGCGCAGGGGGCTTGGGCGCGCCCTTTACCAGGCCTTGATCCCGATGTTGCGGGCCCAGGGGTGTCACACGCTGGTGGCGGTGATCTCTTTGCCGCATGATGGCAGCGTGGCCTTGCACGAGGCCCTGGGGTTTGCGCCATCCGGACGACTGCCTCAGGTGGGGTGCAAGTTTGGCCATTGGCTGGACATCGGTTACTGGACCTTGAGCCTGGACAACCCGGTGTAAACGAGTCTGCTGCGTCGGGGGTTCCAGGCGCATGATGTTTCCTTGCACAGGAGGTGATGCATGCGCGATCTGTATGGGCACGTGTGGGCCCGTGGGCTGACTGCCGTGGTGCTCGGGGGGCTGTCCGTTGTCACGTGGGCAATGCCTCCGCAACCTGCACGCTGCACCGGCGACCCCAGCGCCTCGCTCCGGGCTTATCAGAAGGCCGTCCAGGGTTCGCAGGGATGGGATGACCTGTCCTTTCAGGCGCACCTGACGCAGGCGGCACGGCAACGGCTGGCGGTTGCACGGGCCAAGGTCGATTTCAGCGCGACGCTGGGACAGGGTGGGCCGCTGCAAGGGTGGCCTGCCGGGCTTTCATTGGATGAGCGCAAGGCGTCAGCGCAGAAGATGTTCCTGTCTCAGGTTGCCGCCTGGCCGTTGGATGCGGTCAAGTTCAGTGCGGATGCCCAGGGGATGAAGGCCAGCTTCCATTGGGAGGCCAAGGGCCTGCGAGGTGATGGCGAGGCTGCGGTGTCCACCCATGCGGTGCACGATGTGACGGTGACGCTGCGTTGTGAGGGCGCGCAGTGGCGTGTGGACCAGGAAGCCTGGAAGCGCCAGACGGTCGACATGAGCTCTGCCAAGGGCGCAGCTGCGGTTCCTGGCAGCCCCTTCCGTGAGGAGTGGGTGTGGCCCTGAGTTCACCAGGATTTGCGCGTGCTGAGGAGGACTCATGGACATCGAGATCCGACGGGCCGACCCTGACGAGGCCCCGGCCGTCAGTCGCCTGATCCGCGGTCTGGCGCATCATTTTCTGCTGTCGCCCGACGGCAAGGGGGCAGAGCGCTTCATGGCCTCGACGTCGGCTGCAGAGCTGTATGCCCTGATGGCGTCGCCCCATTTCCATTACCTGACGGCGTGGCACGGCCCAGAGCTGGTGGGTGTGGCCGGCCTGCGCGATCAGGCCCACCTGTACCACCTGTTTGTGGCCCCGAGTGCTCAGGGGCAGGGTGTGGCCAGGCGGCTTTGGGAGGGCCTGCTGGAGGGGGCGCGGGCTGCTGGCAAGGGGCAGCGTGTCACGGTGAATTCCTCACCCATGGCCGTGCCCGTGTACGAACGGTTCGGCTTTCAGCGTGAAGGCACCGAGATCCGGGCCGATGGGATTTGTTACACCCCCATGACCTGGATCTGCGGTTTTTCAAGGGAAGCTCACTGAGCCTGACGCTTGCGTTGCACCACGGCCAGCAGGCCCAGGCAGGCCGCCATGAGTGCGTAGGTCTGAGGCTCTGGCACCGAGGTCACCACCGGGTTGCCGTTGACAGCGGCCACTTCTGCTGTGGTGTACAGCGACGCAAAGAAAATGTTGTCGTCGTTGGTCGGGTTGCGCGTGAAGATCTTGAACGAGGTGTCACCCTGGGTCAGGTAAGGGCGCAGGTCATACAGTTCGTCGTCCTGTTCATACGAGCCCACGTTGTTGGATGGGTCGTCTCCGATGCCGCCCACGGTGAACAGGGAGCCGTCGGCCAACATGGCGCCGTCGTCGTAGCTGCCGGCATATTGCGTGAGGCTGTGCCCGTTGATGTCGATGCTCGAGGCCTGGGTGCAGCAACTGAAGCTGGAGGCGATGCCGAATTGCGCCACGAAATCAGCGGCATTGGGGTCGGACAGGGGTTGGCTCAGACTGACGTTCGTGGTTTCGCCGCCGGTGGCCTGCCCGCCGTCGAGCAGCACCACGCTGCCCTGGGCGAGGCTGCTGTGTGAATAGACCACCGCCAGCATGGTGCCGTCGATGTACTGGCTCAAATTGCCTTCGGTGGCCTGCCAGCTGAAGCTGCTGGTGCTGGCCCCACTGACCCACGATTGGACCTGACTGGTGACGTCTGCTCGGGCGGTGTACCAGGTGCCCAGGTCGGCGCGTGTGCTGGTGGCGCCCACGAGCGTGCTGAAGTTGTTGATGGTCTGGCCGTTCAGGCTGATACCTGCCGCGTTGTAGGCGTCAAGCGTTCTGGGGCTGCTGCCATACCAGGGGTAGGGCGTGCCGGCGGCGTAGAAATATGCGGCTTCGATCTTGGCGCCGACCGGGATGAGCGCGCTGATGTCTCCGGTGACGGCGTTGGTGCTGCCCACACCGTCCACGCTGAGCCCCACCTTGCCGGTGTAGGCTGCAGCCGTGGTGAGCGCGGCTTGCGCCGTGGGGGTAGCCAGCGTG
>JBEGRT010000495.1:0-3796 GCA_041180305.1 Pseudomonadota bacterium | reverse complement strand
GCAGATCAGCGAGTTGCAAAAGACCCTGGAAGCCGCGGTGCAAGGCCGGCCCGAAGCCGCCGTGTTCAAGGACATCGCTGCCAAGCGCAAGGCCTACATCGAATCACGCGACCACATTTTCCAGCTGCTGGACATTGACGATCCGGGCGCCAAGGAAGCGCTGGACAGCCGCTTGCTGCCCCAGGCTGAGGCCTACCTCGACACGATCCGCAGCTTCCGAGAGTCGCAACTCAAGCTGGCCATCGAAGTGGGCGATGCCGCTGCCGCCGATGCCCGCCGTGCCCAGCTGGCCATCGGCGCCCTGAGCGTGATCTGCATCGCCGTGGGCCTGAGCTTTGCGTGGCTGGTGACACGATCGGTGACGCGTCCGCTGCAAAAGGTGGTCGATGTGACCCACTCGATCGCCACGGGTGACTTGTCCAAGGCCACACGCGGCATCGGCGACGACGAGATCTCGAATGTGCTGAACCGACTGGAAGAGATGCGGGGCTCTTTGGGCCGCATCGTGCAGGAGGTGCGCGAATCGACGGAATCGATCCGCGTGGCCAGCACCGAGGTGGCTTCGGGCAGTCTGGACCTGTCGGGCCGCACCGAGCAGACCGCCTCCAGCCTGCAGCAGACGGCCTCGTCGATGGAAGAGATTTCGACCACGGTGGCCCACACGGCCGATGCCGCGGGTGAAGCGCGCCGCATGAGCCTGGAGGCCGCCGATGCCGCGGCCAAGGGTGGCGAAGTGGTGGCCCAGGTGGTCAGCACCATGGGCGAGATCAATGAGCGCTCGCGCCGCATCGTCGACATCATCAGCGTGATCGATGGCATCGCGTTCCAGACCAACATCCTGGCGCTGAACGCCGCGGTGGAAGCGGCCCGGGCGGGCGAGCAGGGCCGTGGCTTTGCCGTGGTGGCCGGTGAGGTGCGCTCGCTGGCCCAGCGCAGCGCCAATGCGGCCAAGGAAATCAAGGGCCTGATCACGGCCTCGGCCGAGAGCGTGGAAGCCGGCACCCGGCTGGTGGAAGAAGCCGGCACCTCGATGCAGCACATCGTGTCGTCGGTGCAGCAGGTTTCCAGCATCGTCAGCGACATCACCCATGCGGCCACCGAGCAGTCCAACGGCATCGGCCTGGTCAACGGCGCGGTGTCGCAGCTCGACCAGATGACGCAGCAGAACGCGGCCCTGGTGGAACAAAGCGCCGCTGCCGCCGAAAGCCTGAAGGACCAGTCGCACCGCCTGTCGGATGTGGTGTCGGTCTTCCGCCTGGAAGGCGACCGCCACAACAGCAGCCGTCACCTCTGAGCCGGCACAGGCTCGGCGGTCACGTTCAGGCCAGGGGCTCCAGGCGGGGCTCCAGCCTCAGGCGCAGGCCCTCGGGGATCATGGTGAATGACATGATCTCGCGGGCCTCGCGGCCGTCTTGCGTGTCCACGCCTTGCAGCTCGAAGTTCTGCAGCAGCATGGCCAGCGCCATCTTGATTTCCAGCAGGGCCAGGTAGCGGCCCGGGCACACCCGAGGGCCCGCCCCGAAGGGCATGGACACGCGCTTGGCGTTGCCCACCGTGCCGGGCGCGTCGTCGCCCAGCCAGCGCTCGGGCTGGAAGCTGCGGGCCTGTGGGAAGAACCGGTCGTCCAGGTTGTCCTGGCGCAGCACCATGAACACCAGGGTGCCCTTGGGCACGGCCACATCGCCCACCACCGTGTCGTGGCGGGCCTCGACCACGTTGAAGGGCCCCACCGGCTTGATGCGCATGGCTTCATGCGCACAGGCTTCCAGGTAATCAAGTTCGGCGAAACGCTCGGGCGTCCAGGTGGCCCCGCCATCGGCCGGGCCCAGCACGCGGTCAACCTCGTCCACCGCCTTCTGCAGGGCCTCGGGGTGGCGCACCAGCAGGTAGAGCAGCCACGAGATC
Organism: Pseudomonadota bacterium; assembly: GCA_041180305.1. GTDB lineage: Bacteria > Pseudomonadota > Gammaproteobacteria > Burkholderiales > Burkholderiaceae_C > Aquabacterium. The sequence continues at coordinate 1,891 of JBEGRT010000495.1, read as the reverse complement.
GAGGTGGCCGTGGTGTCTTCCCCGGCCAGCAGCAAGGTGAACACATTGCCGGCCACCTCGGCATCGCCCACACCGCTGCCGGGTTCATCGGCCGCCACCAGCATGCCTTCCAGCAGGTTCTGCGGCGCCGCGCGGCGGGCCGGGTCTTTCAGGCGCTGCCGGGCCTGGGCGATGAAGCCGTCAATGGCCTGCTGCACCACCTTCACGCTGGCATCGAGCTGCCGGTCCTTGGGCAGGCGCACCCAGCGCCAATAGGGCAGCACGGCGTTCATGCGCCGCCACAGCGCCGGGAAGATCTTGTCCAGGTGGTGCTGGATGATGTCGTCGTCACGCTCCAGGGTGTTGGTGTCCTGCCCAAAGGCCAGCCCCGAGATCACGTCGACCGTGTAGCGCATCAATTCGGCCTGCAGGTCCATGGGGGCCCCAATGGCCTGAAGCTTCTGCCAGCGGCGCTTCAAAGTCTCGGTCACACGGACCAGAGAGGGGAAGTAAGCCCTCACATGCCCCGGTGAAAAACTGGCCATCACCATGCGGCGCTGTGCCTGCCAGGCCTCGCCTTCGGCGGTGAACACCCCGCGCTGGATGCCGATCTCTTCGATGATCTCGGCCAGGCGCGAGGGGCGGCTGAACCCTTCGGGCCGGTCTTTCAGCACCTGGGTGATCAGGGCGTGGTCGGAAATCACCAGCAGCTTGTCCTGGCCGAACTGCGCCCGGAAGGTGCTGCCGTACTGCGTGATCCAGCGCTCCAGCTCCAGGTGCAGCTCGGGCAGGTGCACCTGGAACGCGTTGCCCACCAGCGGCCAGATGGGCGGGCCGGGCAGCTCGTTCAGGGTGCGGGGGCGGGTGGGCAGGGTGGCAGCGTGTGTCATGGCGCCATGGTGAAAGGCCGGCCCGGCATGCGTCAGTGACCGCAGGCACCACGCCACTGGCTTGGCGCGCCAACCCGAGGGTGTTCACCCGGGGCGGTAACATGGCCCCCGTGTCAGGTTCCACGATCCCTTCTCGCGGTGGTTTCAGCAGCAGTTACGTGAAACTGCTGGTCGACCACGTGCGCCTGCAGGGCCATGACGTGGCCCCCCTGCTGAAGGTGCTGCAGCTGTCAGAAGCCGCCCTGGCCGACCCGGTGGTGCGCGTGACGGCCCGCACCCTCAGTGAGGGCCTGCACGTGGCCGGTCGCCTGTGCAATGACCCGCACATCGGCCTGACCGTGGGCCAGCAGGTCAAGCCCGCGGCCATGGGCCCCCTGGGCTACGCCCTGACCAGCTGCACCGACCTGGTGGGTGGCCTGGCCCTGTTCGAGCGCCTGCAGGCCCTGGTGTGCAGCGAGATCCAGGCCGAGCACCGCGTGGTGGGCGATGTGCTGGAAAGCCGCCACCAGCTGCTGGGCGACGTGCCGCGCGACACGCAGCTGTGGACCTTCCTGATGGTCTCGCGCATCGCCTTTGCCCGCTGGGTGGCCAGCCGCCACCTGGTGCCCTACGAAATTCACCTGCCCTGCCCGGCCCCGGCCGACCCGCGCCCCTTGCAGGCCTTCATGGGCTGCCCGCTGCATTTCGATGCGCCCGAGGCCCGAGAAAAGGGCCCGGCCGACTGGCTGCGCATGGACAACCCCCACGCCGACCCGCAGATCCATTCGGTCATGAGCGCCATGACCGACCACCAGTGGCAGCAGTCGCTGCAGGCCGGTGACCCGCTGCTGGGCCCGCTGCACCAGCTGATCGCGCACCAGCTGCAACGCGGGCAGCTGCCCACGCTGGACTCATTGGCCGAGGGGCTGGACAGCCTGCTGGGCATGTCACCGCGCCAGTTGCAGCGCCGCCTGGCCGACCAGGGCCTGAGCTTCAAGGACGAAGTGGAAGCCGTGCGCCGCCAGCAGGTGCTGCACGAGCTG
>JBEGRT010000494.1:0-4471 GCA_041180305.1 Pseudomonadota bacterium | reverse complement strand
GCCGAGATGGCCAGCATCATGGCCTGCAGGCCGCCTTCGATGCGCTTGGCGATTTCGATTTCGCCTTCGCGGGTCAGCAGTTCGACCGAGCCCATCTCGCGCATGTACATGCGCACGGGGTCGGTGGTGCGGCCGAATTCGGAATCGACCGTGGACAGGGCGGCTTCGGCTTCTTCTTCTGCTTCTTCCACCGTTGCAGCGGTGGAGACGTTGTTGTTCAGCAGCAGGGTTTCCGCATCGGGAGTCTGCTCGTACACCGCCACGCCCATGTCGTTCAACATGGAGATGATGGCCTCGAGGATTTCGGCCTCGACCAGCTTTTCGGGCAAGTGGTCGTTGATTTCCTGATGGGTCAGGAAACCACGGGTCTTGCCCATCTTGATCAGGGTCTTGAGTTCCTGACGGCGCTTGTTGACCTCGTCTTCCGACAGGGCCGTGTCGTCGATGCCGAACTCACGCATCAGGGCGCGCTCCTTGGCGCGCGACACCTTCATGCGCAGGGGCTTGGCCTTGGGCTTGTCTTCGCCGACTTCGACAACGTCATCGCTGCCTTCGGCTTCGACCGCCTCGACATCGCCTTCGAGGTCGGCTTCGACGTCACCGAGGTCTTCTTCCTCGAATGCAGCCTTTTTCGTTTCCTTCTTGGCGGCCGTGGCCGTGGTGGCGCTCGCGTCCTTGGGCTTGCGGCCGCGCTTCTTGGGCTCCTTGGCTTCCACGGCTTCGGTGGCACCCGAATCAGCGGTGGCGGCAGCTTTACGAGTCGCTTTCTTGGTCTTGGTTTCGGCGCTCACGTCGGCATCGTCCAGGGCAGTCTTCGCGGCTTTCTTCGCGGTCATGCGGATCCTTCGAAAGAAAAGGCAGGTCTATATAGAACCCTCCATTATCCGTCAAGTGACGCGGGGCGTCAAAAAATCGGCGAAATGAAGGTGGCAGGGGGTGTCTGCCCCACTCAGGCAGAGATGGGGCGCGAGCGCGAGATTTCCAGTTTCAGCTCGCGGGTCAGGCGAAAGAGTTCCAGCTTGCGTTGTTCGGCCGCCTCCGACAGCTCACCCGATTGCAGCAGCAGATCGAGTTCCTCGTTGAGGGCCTGTAACTGCATGGGGCGGATCAGGGCGACCAGGTCACTGGCCTTGGCGGGCAGCTCGCCCATGTCGTGGAAGCCCTGCAGGCGTTCGGCCAGCTTCTGCAAGGGTTCATCGACCAGGGCCAGGTCGGATTCATCGGGGCTTTCACGCACCTCGTCGCCCTGGCGCGCCAGGCGGGCCAGCAGGTCGGGGGCGGGCAGTGGGCCTTCGTCGATGATCTGGCGATCGAGCCAGCGGAACCAGGTGCCCAGGGGCATGGGCTGGTCGCACAGCAGGTCGCACAGCTCGGGGGGCAGTTGCTCCCACAGCTCGCTGCGGTGCATCAGCATCCAGGCGGCGCGTTCGAGCGGGCGGGCGGCCTTGGGCAGCGGGCGCATTTCCTGGCGGGCTTCGCGGTCCCAGCCGCCGCCCTGGCGCCAGCGGCCCTTGCCGCGGCCTTCGCCGCCTTGCCAGCTGCTTTTCTTCCAGCCACCCTGACCATCGCCGCGCGGGCCCGACCAGCCGCCCCTGTCGCCGCGTTCGCTGCGTTCACCGCGGCGGTAGCCACCCGGGCCGCCTGCGTCCTGATCCGGTGCTTGCCAGTCGATGCCGGTATCGCCACCGTGGACCGACGCCATGGCGTTGATCTCGGCATCGTCGAAAGGCGGCATGTCGCCGTACGGGTGGTCGTGCGGGCCACCATCGTGTGCGGTGGCCTGGCCGCGCGGGCGGCGTGGTGCGTCGGCGCCGCGTTGCTTGTCCAGGGCGGCCTGGGTGATCTGGGCCAGGCGCTTGCGCAGGTCATCGAGGTCGGCGCGGGCCTGCTGGGCCAGGTCTTGCAGGATCTGCCCTTGCAAGCCGCCCTCAGGCAGCAGCGCGATCAGGGGCAGGGCCTGGGCCACCAGCTTGACCCGGCCTTCGGCGCTGTCGAGGTCGCTGTCGTGGGCGGCGTGGGCCAGCAGCTGGCGCGACAAGGGCACCGCCTGCTTGACCTGGGCTTCGAAGGCCTCAGGGCCGTGCTCCCGGATGTAGCTGTCCGGGTCGTGTTCCGGGGGGAGGAACAGGAAGCTGATGCGGCGGGTGTCGGTGGCGTGGGGCAGGGCAGCCTCCAGGGCGCGGCCCGCGGCGCGGCGCCCGGCGGCATCGCCATCGAAACCGAACACGACCTGCTCGGTGAAACGGAACAGCTTGGCCACGTGGTCCGCCGTGCAGGCCGTGCCCAGCGTGGCCACGGCGTTGGCAAAGCCCCACTGCGCCAGGGCCACCACGTCCATGTAGCCCTCGGTGACCAGCACATAGCCCTTGTTGCGCAAAGCGCTGCGGGCTTCGTACAGCCCGTAGAGCTCCTTGCCCTTGTGGAACACCGGCGTTTCCGGCGAGTTCAGGTACTTGGGCTCGCCCTTGTCGAGCACCCGGCCGCCAAAACCGATCACCTCACCCTGCACGTTGCGGATGGGGAACATGATGCGGTCGCGGAAACGGTCGTAGCGGCGTGCCTCGGTGGCATCGGCCGGCTGGTCGTCGGGCACGATCACCAGGCCGGCTTCCACCAGCAGCGGGTCGTCGTACTTGGGGAAGGCGCTGGCCAGGCCTTTCCAGCCGTCGGGCGCGTAGCCCAGCCCGAAGCGGGCAGCGACTTCGCCGGTCAGCCCGCGGCCCTTGAGGTAGTCGATGGCGCGGCGGTTCTGTTTGAGTTGCCCACGCCAGTGGGTGCAAGCCTTGCCCAGCACATCGGTCAGGGTCTGCTGCTTTTCCCGGACTTGCTTGGCCTTCTCGCGTTCGGCCGGGTCGCCGCGCTCTTCGGGCACCGGCATGCCCTGCATCTGGGCCAGGTCGCGCACCGCATCGACAAAGCCCACGCCCATGTGTTCCATCAGAAAGCCGATGGCGTTGCCGTGGGCGCCACAGCCGAAGCAGTGGTAGGTCTGGCGGCTGGGGCTGACGATGAACGAGGGGGATTTCTCGCCGTGGAAGGGGCACAGGCCCTTGTGGTTGATGCCCGCCTTCTTCAGGGTGACGTGCCGACCCACCACATCGACAATGTCGCTGCGGGCCAGCAGGTCCTGGATGAATGACGGTGGGATCACGGGAGAGAGGATGCCAGAGCTTGGGCTTCGTGGTGAGGCCCGTAAATGACAACAGCCCCGACGCGCGGGGCTGCTGGCGAGGTGGCTGGCACAGGCCAGCCGGGTGCGATCAGGAGGTCAGGGCCGCGTTGGCACGGGCGGTGATCTCGTCGACGCTGCCCATGCCGCTGATCTTGCGGTATTGGGGGGCGTTGGCATCGCCCGTGGCGGCCCAGTCGCTGTAGTAGCTCACCAGGGGCTTGGTCTGGCTGTGGTAGACCTCCAGGCGCTTGCGCACGGTGGATTCCTGGTCGTCGTCGCGCTGGATCAGGTCTTCGCCCGTGGCGTCGTCCTTGCCTTCAACCTTGGGCGGGTTGAACTTGACGTGGTAGGTGCGGCCCGAGGCCACGTGCACGCGGCGGCCGCTCATGCGCTCGATGATGGCTTCGTCGGGCACGTCGATCTCGAGCACGAAATCCAGGTGCACGCCAGCAGCCTTCATGGCATCGGCCTGAGGGATGGTGCGAGGGAAACCATCGAACAGGAAACCGTTGGCGCAGTCGGCTTGGGTGATGCGGTCCTTGACCAGGCCGATGATGATGTCATCGCTGACCAGACCGCCAGCGTCCATCACCTTCTTGGCAGCCAGACCCAGTTCAGTGCCGGCCTTGATCGCGGCACGCAGCATGTCGCCGGTGGAGATCTGGGGGATGCCGTACTTCTGGCACAGGAATGCCGCTTGGGTGCCCTTACCGGCGCCAGGTGCGCCCAACAGGATCAGTTTCATGTAGCTCCTCGGTTACTGGAATGCACGCCTGTTGTGGCCGGGCGTTGCAATTCCCCACAAGCGTGTGAGGATATCACGCGTCACCCACCGCATCGGTGGCCAGGCCCCCGATTGGTGCATGAACGTGCGTCGGCCAGATCACAGACGGCTGCCGGTCCGCATGTGAGCACAAACCAGACCAGCGTTCAGACAGGCGGCATGTTGCCAGGGATGCGCTCGTTCGTGAACTCACCGCGGTGTGTCACTTTTGAGCAGAGCCCGCACCCTCTCCAGGTCAGCAGGGGTGTCGACTCCTGCGCCTGGGGCATGCGGTGTCACGTGCACGGCGATTCGGTGGCCGTGCCACAACACGCGCAACTGCTCGAGCGATTCGATGCCTTCCAGCGGGCTGATGCTCAGTTGCGGAAAGCTGCGCAGGAAGCCGGCACGGTAACCGTACAGGCCGATGTGGCGCAGGGCCGGGCTGATGGGCGTGGCGGGCTGTCCGGCCTGTGGGGCATCGCGCCACCACGGGATCGGGGCCCGCGAAAAATACAGCGCACGTTGCGCGGCAT
>JBEGRT010000493.1:0-4001 GCA_041180305.1 Pseudomonadota bacterium | reverse complement strand
ACATTCACGCCGGAGCCTGTGGCGTGGTGCAGGTTGCTGGCCGTGAGCTGCACATGGTGGCTGCCGCCCTGAATGGTCAGGGCCGGGCGGCCGGTGCCATCGGCCCAGCGGCGTTGCTCGGAGATGTCGAGATCACGCAGGACCACATGGGCCGAACGCGTGATGTTGGCGCCCTGCACCAGGCGCGCCCCCGGCATGCCGCGCACCACGATGGGGGCCTCGGGCCGACCCTGGGCGTTTTCGATGTGCAGCACGGTGGCCGCGCCGAGTTGCGACACCCAGCCGGTTTCATCGGCCGAGGGGTAGATCACGACCTCATCGCCCGGGGCCACCCCTTGCCACTGCGTGAGCTTCTGGGGGTGCGCCAGGCACCGGGCGGTGTTCGGTGCGCAATCGGGACGGATCTCCCAGGTGGCGGCCAGGGAATGCACGGGCAGGGCCACCAGGGCCACCACCCACGCAGCACTCATGAAACGGCATGCGGGTGTCATGCCACGATTGACTCACACGCACCACAAGGCCTGCAAACAGACGCAACGAAAAGCAGGTTTATCGGGCACGCCCGTCACCACCCGATACACCTGCCCCTGAAATGGTGCGCAAGCCGGCCTCAAGCCCCGCGCTTGGGCGCAAACAAGGGCAAGGTCAGGATCACCTGGGTGCCCACGCCCAGCTGGCTGTCGATGTGCAGCCAGCCACCGAACTGCGCCGCCCGCTGCCGCATGTCGAGCACACCGTAAGCATCGTTGCGATCGAAGGCGCTGGGCGGGGCGCCGCGGCCGTTGTCCTTGACGACCAGGGTCAGGTCGCTGGCGTGGGCGCTCGCACGCAGTTCCACCTGGGTAGGCTGTGCGTGGCGCACGATGTTGTCCAGCAGCTGGTCAAAGATGCTGGACACCGCCTCGGCCATGGCTTCCGAAGGGCAAGCCAGCCCTTCGGGCACATCCAGGCACCAGCGCACCTGGGCCTCGGGCACTTCGTGCTGGAAGTCCCGGGCCCGCTCGCCCAGGCGCGCCCAGAGCGATCGCTCCGGCGGGCGCAGCGGCGCGGCAGCGGTGCGAGGCCAGGGAGGGCGAGACAGTGCGGTCATGGTGCATCACACGCTGCAAAGTGCGTGCCACCGGCCAGCTTGCCCCCCCCTGACTCGACCTGTTCAGTCCAGGGCAGCCCTCAGGGCGCGGGCCAGGTCGGCATGGGCCTGCGCGGCCTGGGGCAGGAAACGCCCCATGTTGATGAAGTCGTGCACGGTGCCCGGGTAGTGCTGCACCTGAACCGGCACGCCGGCATCCATCAGGGCGTCGGCATACAGGCGACCGTCGTCGGCCAGGGGGTCACATTCGGCCAGGCCGATCCAGGCTGGGGCCAGGCCGCGGTGGCTGGGTGCGTTCAGCGGCTCACGGCGCCAGTCCAGCGGCTGTCCGGGCTGCGCGTGCAGCTGATTGAGCTGGTCGAACCAGGCCATGAGCTCCGCATCGAGCAACAGGCCTTGTGCAAAACGCTGGTAAGAGCCGGTCTGCACAGACCGCTGCACCGAGGGGTAGAACATGGCGTGCAGGCGCAGCGCAATGCCTTCGTCGCGGCACAGGTGGGCTGCGGTGGCCGTGAGGGTGCCGCCGGCGCTGTCACCGGCCAGCGCCAGCCGGTCCGGGTCGAGCCCATGGGCGCGGCCTTCGTCCAGCAGCCAGCGCACGGCGCACAGGGTGTCGTCCAGGGCGGCCGGGAAGGGGTGCTCGGGCGCGAGCCGGTAGTCGATGGCCAGCACGGCCACCTCGGCCTGCGCCGCCAGGTTGCGGCACAGCCCCTCGCAGGTGTCGATGCCGCCGACCACGAAGCCGCCTCCGTGCAGGTAAAGCACCACCGGCAGCCCCGGGTGATGGTGCGGCGCCCACAGGCGTGCGGGGATCAGGTGCCCTTCGGGCGAAGGAATGTGCAGGCTTTCGACCCGATCGACCGGCGCGCGAGGCCCTTCGCTGGCGCCCACACCGGCCCGGTAGGACAGGCGGGCCAGGGCCACGCCCTGCTGCTGCAGCGGGGCAAAACCGGCGCGGCGGATGTTGTCGAGCAGGGCGCGGGTGGCCGGGTTCAGGGCCTGCAGGGGATCGAAAGCGTCGTTCACGGCAGGCTCACCTTGATCTCCAGCACGGTGGTGCCGCCCTGGTCCACCTCGTCGGTCGACCAGGTGCCACGCTGGCTGCGCGCCACCTGCCGCCCGCTGCGGGCCACGGCCACCCACTGGTCCATGGGCACGGCCACCACGGCCTGGGCCTGCACCTGTTCGGTGGTGGCTGGCTGCCCGGCGGCGGCCTGCAGGCGCCTTTGCAAACCCGTGGGCAGACCGTTGTTCAGGCCATTGGCCACATCGCCCTGCACCTCGAAATCGAGCTGCACAGGGCCCCGGCCGCTCCAGCGCGGGCGCACTTTCAGCCCCTGGTTCTGCTCGACCATCACGGTGCTGCTCACGGCCTGCACCGAGGCACCCCCCGGGTAGGCCGGCACGCCCTGGCCCGCCTGCGGGCTGACCAGGAACTGCCACTGCGTGACCGGCTGCTGTTGCCCGATCTGCAAGCGGGCGGGCTGGCCATTGAGCACCAGCACCTGCATCTCGGCCTGACGGCTGTCATGGCCCTCGCGGGTGCCGTAGGTGACAAGGCCCTGGCCACTCATGCCGCCCTGCGTGCTCACCACCACCCCACCCTGCACACCGCGTTGCTGCACCCGGGCCGTGTCGCTGCTGTTCAGGCGCCAGCTGACCAGCAGGTTGCGCTGTGGCAGTTCAGCCTGGGCCGGCGCCGCGGCCAGCCCCACGCCCAAGGCCAAAACCAGCGCAGGTGCTGTCAAAGAGTGAAAAAACACACGCATGGCGAAAGCTCCTGGCCAAAAGCGGCCATTGTTCACAACAAGGGGCGTGCACCTGTGCATTTCCACGGCTCGGAAAACTTCGCCATCTGAGATGCTCAAGTCCATGCCTCCCGCGTCGATACCGGAGTATCTGCCGGGCGAACCGTAGGGGGGCGACCTCTGGCAGTTCTGAATCATCTTATTGGAGGCTGACACATGCAGCTCGAAGCCCTGTTCAAGCAACCGCAGGCCCTGCCGGCCGTGCCCAAGATCGTCCACGAGCTGATCGACAGCTTCAACAACGAAGACGTCTCGATCGACGACATCGCCAAGAAAATTGCGGCCGACCCGGTCCTGTCTGCGCGCCTGCTGCGGCTGGCCAACTCGGCCTACTACCACGTGTCGCGCACCGTGGGCTCGGTGGATGACGCGCTGATGATGCTGGGCTTCGTGACCGTGCGCACCCTGGTGATCAGCTCGGGGCTGACCAGCGGCTTCAAGGCCATGCCCGGCATGGACCTGAACGCCTTCTGGCGATACAGCATGCATGCCGCCGCCATTTCGCGCTGGGTGGCCAAGACCACCGGCAACAACGTGGACCTGGCCTTCACCGTGGGCCTGATGCACGGCATCGGCGAGCTGGTGATGCACGCCGGCATGCCCGAGCAGATGCTGCAGCTGGACAAGATGGCTGGCCCGCACGACCCGCGTCGCCTGGACATGGAAACCTCGTCCTTCGGCTACAACTACGCCGTGGTGGGTGCCGAGCTGGCCCGCCAGTGGAAGTTCCCGCCGGCCTTTGCCGACGCCATCCAGTTCTTCCCCGAGCCGCTGAGCCACCAGCCGCTGGACAAGATCAGCGCCGTGATCCACATCTCGGCCTGGCGTGCCCGCGCCGAGCACAACGGCCTGAACCAGGCCGAGCTGGCCTCGACCGTGCCCACGGGCGTGTGCGAAGCCATCGGCCTGAGCAGCGAGAAGCTGCTGACCGAGCTGCCTCCCTTCGCCGAACTGTGCGAAGGCCTGGAAGCGCTGCTGGGCTGAGGCCCACGCCGACCTGCACCCGACCCGCCGCGGGCCTCAGATGGCCAGCGGGTCCACATCGACCGCCCAACGGATCAAGCCGTTCGGGCGGTTTTGTTGTGCCAGGGCCAGCCACACCG
>JBEGRT010000492.1:0-4083 GCA_041180305.1 Pseudomonadota bacterium | reverse complement strand
TCGGTGCCGAGGCCCGCGCTGCGATGCGCCGGCAGGAAGGGCGCCAGGTCTTGCACCACGCACACCGGGCCGACGCCGGGGCCGCCGCCGCCGTGCGGGATGCAGAAGGTCTTGTGCAGGTTCAGGTGGCTGACGTCGCCGCCGAACTCGCCCGGCGCGGCCACGCCGACCAGCGCGTTCATGTTGGCGCCGTCGACGTAGACCCGGCCACCGTGCTGATGCACCAGCGCGCAGATCTCCTTCACGCGGGTGTCGAACACGCCGTTGGTCGACGGGTAGGTGATCATGATGGCGGCCAGCTGGTCGCGGTGCTGCTCGCACTTGGCGCGCAGGTCGGCCAGGCGGGCGGCCACGTAGTTGGCGTTCAGGATGGCCACTTCGGTGGCGGCCTTCAGGCCCTCGGCGCCCATCATGCGCACGTACATCCAGCTGATGGGCAGCACGGCGGCGTTGCCCAGCGGTGCGGCGCTCACGGCGCCCACTTGCGCTTCGGTGCCGATGCCGGCCGAGCGGTGCGCCGGCAGGAAGGGCTTGAGGTCATCGACCACGCACACGGGGCCCACGCCGGGGCCGCCACCGCCGTGGGGGATGCAGAAGGTCTTGTGCAGGTTCAGGTGGCTGACGTCGCCGCCGAACTGGCCGGGGGCTGCCAGGCCGACCAGGGCGTTCATGTTGGCGCCGTCGACATACACGCGGCCACCGTGCTGGTGCACCAGGGCGCACAGCTCGGTCACGCGGGCTTCGAACACGCCGTAGGTGGAGGGGTAGGTGATCATCACGCAGGCCAGGTTGGCGCTGTGCTGTTCACACTTGGCCTTCAGGTCGTCGAGGTCGACGTTGCCGTTGGCATCGCACTTGGTGACCACCACGCTCATGCCCACCATCTGGGCCGAGGCCGGGTTGGTGCCGTGGGCGCTTTCAGGGATCAGGCAGATGTGACGGTGGCCTTCGCCACGCGATTCGTGCCAGGCCTTGATGACCAGCAGGCCGGCGTATTCGCCTTGCGAGCCAGCGTTGGGCTGCAGGCTGATGCCGTCATAGCCGGTGGCCTGCGACAGCCAGCTGCACAGCTGATCGTTCAGCAGGTCGTAGCCTTTGAGCTGCTCGCGCGGGGCGAAGGGGTGGATGTGCGCGAACTCGGGCCAGGTGATGGGGATCATCTCGCTGGTCGCGTTCAGCTTCATGGTGCACGAGCCCAGCGGGATCATGCTGCGGTCCAGGGCCAGGTCCTTGTCGGCCAGGCCGCGCAGGTAGCGCAGCATGGCGGTTTCCGAGTGGTGGCTGTGGAAGACCGGGTGGGTCATGAAGGCGCTGGTGCGGCGCAGGGCAGCCGGCAGGCCCAGCTGGGCTTCGGCCACGCAGGTGTCGAAGTCGGGCAGGGCGGCGCCATTGGCGAACACGGCTCACAGGTCAGCGATGTCCTGGCGGGTGGTGGTCTCGTCCAGCGAGATGGTCACGCTGTCGGGGCTGGCGGCGCGCAGGTTCATGCCAGCGGCAGCGGCGCGGGCCATCAGGGTGTCACGCCCGGCGGTGTCGCCAGTCAGCACCTGCAGGGTGTCGAACCAGGTGGTGTGCACGATCTGCTGGCCCAGGCGCTTCAGGCCAGCGGCCAGCACGGCGGCGTAGGTGGCCACGCGCAGGGCGATGCGCTGCAGGCCTTCGGGGCCGTGGTAGACGGCGTACATGCTGGCCACGACGGCCGGCAGCACCTGCGCCGTGCAGATGTTGGAGGTGGCCTTTTCGCGGCGGATGTGCTGTTCGCGGGTCTGCAGGGCCAGGCGGTAGGCGGTGTGGCCGTGGCTGTCCACGCTCACGCCGACCAGGCGGCCGGGCATGGAGCGCTTGAACTCGTCCTTGGTGGCCAGGTAGGCAGCGTGCGGGCCGCCGTTGCCCATGGGCATGCCGAAGCGCTGGGTGGTGCCGCAGGCGATGTCGGCACCCATCTCGCCCGGGGGCGTCAGAAGGGTCAGGGCCAGCAGGTCGGCCGAGACGATGGCCAGCGCACCCTTGGCGTGCAGGGCGTCGATCAGGGGCTGGAGGTCACGGACCTGGCCGTTCACCCCGGGGAACTGCATCAGGGCGGCGAAGCAGTCGTTGGTGTCCAGATGCTGGACCAGCTGCGCAGCGTGCACCACATCGACCGTGATGCCCAGGGGCCTGGCGCGGGTCTGGATCACTTCCAGGGTCTGCGGGAACACGTCATGGCAGACCACGAAGCGGGTGCTCTTGCTCTTGCCGCCGCGGGCGGCCAGGGTCATGGCTTCGGCCGCGGCAGTGGCCTCGTCCAGCATGGAGGCGTTGGCAATGGCCATGCCGGTCAGGTCGGTGACCATGGTCTGGAAGTTGACCAGGGCTTCCATGCGGCCTTGCGAGATCTCGGCCTGGTAGGGCGTGTAGGCCGTGTACCAGGCGGGGTTCTCCAGGATGTTGCGCAGGATGACGCCGGGCGTGTGGGTGCCGTAGTAGCCCTGGCCGATGAAGTTGCGCTTGAGCTGGTTCTGCTGGGCGATGGCCTTGAGTTCGGCCAGGGCCTGGGCTTCGGTGAGCGGCGCGGGCAGGTCCATGGCGGCCGGGCGGCGGATGCTTTCCGGCACGATGGTGTCCATCAGGGCCTGGCGCGAGGCGGCGCCGACCACGCTGAGCATGGCGTTCTGGTCAGCGGCCACGGGGCCGATGTGGCGGGCGTGGAATTCGGTGGCGTTTTCAAGCGCAGCCAATTGGGCCTGCGCGGTCTGTGCGGTGTTCGACATGGTGTTCAGCCTTCAGGTTCGGTGCGGTGCAGGCGGTGTTCCGGGCCGCCTGGCCGTGTCGTGTGGCAGGTGCTCCCGGCGTGGCCAGGCAGCACCGTGCACAGCTCAGCTGTTCTTGAGCAGCTCGTCGTAGGCGGTGGCGTCCATCAGGCCAGCCAGGTCGGCGGCGTTGGCCAGCTTGACCTTGAAGAACCAGCCGGCACCCATGGGGTCGCTGTTGGCCAGCGAGGGGTCGTCGCGCAGGGCTTCGTTGACTTCGGTGATCTCGCCGGTCAGGGGCATGTACACGTCGGCAGCGGCCTTCACGGATTCGACCACGCCGGCCACGTCCTTGGCGTTCAGGGTGGCGCCCACGGCGGGCAGGTCCACGTAAACGACGTCACCCAGGGCGTCCTGGGCGTGCTGGGTGATGCCCACCACGGCGATGTCGCCGTCGACCTGGAGCCATTCGTGATCGGGGGTGTACTTGAGGGTCATGGTGAAGTCCTTGGAAAACTGATGAGGTTCGGGCGGCTGGAACGGCCTGAAGGTCAACACGCACGCCGGGGGCGGCAGATGTTGTGAACGGGCGAGATTGTCTCAGCGTTCGGAGGGGTTTTTCAGGCCCGGGCGGGATCAGCCGAAGTGATTCGGTCGCCGTGAATCAGCCGCGGTGGTAACGGTTGGGCACAAAGGGCAGGGCGGTCACGGTCATGGGCACCTGCTTGTCGCGCACCACGGCGAACAGGGCGGTGCCCACGCCGGCCAGGTCGGCGCGCACATAGGCCAGCGCCACCGGTTGGCCCAGGCTGGGGCTGGGCGAGCCGCTTGTGACCACGCCAACTTCGGCGCCGCTGGCGTCGACCACCTTGGCGCCTTCGCGCACGGGCGTGCGTTCGGTGCCGATAAGGCCCACGCGCTTGCGGGCAGCACCTTGCACCAGTTGCATGTCGATCACACTGGCGCCGGGGTAGCCGCCTGCACGTTCGCCACCAGCACGGCGCACCTTCTGGATGGCCCAGGTCAGCGCGCCTTCCACCGGGGTGGTGGTGGTGTCGATGTCGTGGCCATACAGGCACAGGCCGGCTTCCAGGCGCAGGGTGTCGCGGGCGCCCAGGCCGATGGGCTTGACCTCTGGCTGGGCCAGCAGGGCGCGGGCCAGTTGCACGGCGCGGTCGGCGGGCACCGAGATCTCGAAGCCGTCTTCGCCGGTGTAGCCCGAACGGGTCACGAAGCAGTCGATGCCGTCAAGCACGAAGTGGCCACCGGTCATGAACACCAGTGTCTGCACGTCAGCATTCAGGCGGGCCAGGGCGGTCACGGCCTGGGGGCCTTGCAGGGCCAGCAGCGCCTG
>JBEGRT010000491.1:0-3095 GCA_041180305.1 Pseudomonadota bacterium | reverse complement strand
CGGCCCCGCGCGTGCCGCTGGCGAACGAGCGCCTGCTGGCCCCCATTCCCCGGCCGGGCAAAACATTGGCCATCGGCCTGAACTACCTGGAACACGTGCAGGAGCGCATCGTGGGCGAAAGCCGCACCGTGCCCGAGCACCAGATCTGGTTCCCCAAGCTGGCCAATGCCATCCACGCGCCGTATGCCGACATCGTGCTGCCACGCGTGTCGGGCCGCACCGACTACGAGGCCGAGATGGTCGCCGTGATCGGCCAGCGCTGCAAGCATGTGGCCCCAGAGCGCGCGCACGAGGTGGTGTTCGGCTATGCCGTGGGCAATGACGTGTCGGTGCGCGACTGGCAAAAGCGCACCAGCCAGTGGACCCTGGGCAAGTGCTTCGACACCCACGCGCCCTTCGGCCCCTGGATCACCACCGCCGACGAAGTGGGCGATGCCCATGCGTTGGAGATGAAGGGCTGGGTGAACGGCGAGCTGCGCCAGCACAGCAACACCCGCCTGATGATGCACAACGTGTGGGCCCAGATCGCCCTGATCAGCCAGGCCATGACCCTGGAGCCAGGCGATGTGATCTTCACCGGCACCTGCAGCGGTGTGGGCGCGGCGTTCGATCCGCCCAAGTTCCTGCGCGATGGCGATGTGGTGCGCATCGAGATCGAGAAGCTGGGCGCCATCGAGGCGCGCTGCGTTCAGGAGGCCTGAGGCTCCAGCGACTTCAGCACGGCCTGGATGAACTCGTTCACCGTGGGGGTGAGGTTCTCCAGTGCGTGGGCCTCGTTCTGTTCGATGGCTTGAAGGATGAGTTCGTTGATGCCGCCCACGATGGCCGAGGCCAGCACGGGGCTCAATGGGCGCTTGCGTGGCTCGAGGGTGCGGGTGAACTCCACCTGCAGGATCAGGAACTGCGCGAACTGCGTGGCCATGGCGCGTCGCACGGCCAGGCCTTGTTCGCCCAGGCTCATCAGCGACAGGTACAGGGCCTTAAGCAGGCCAGGCCGCTGCTGCAGGTGGCGCAGGTAGGTGCGGGTGAGCTGTTCCAGCTGGCCGATCCAGTCGGCCAGGGGGTTGAAGCCCAGCACGATCAGGCGCAGCACCTGCTGGCTTTCGTGTTCGCACAAGGCCAGGAACAGGGCTTCCTTGCTGTCGAAGTGTTCGTAGAAGGTGCGGCGCGACACATGCGCCGCGCTCACGATGTCGGCGATGGTCACGTCAGAAAAACTGCGCGTTTCCAGCACGCCGGCCAGGGCGTCGAGCAGGCGGGTGCGGTGGTCGGTGTCGGTGGCCATGGTGCGGGCTGGGGCTGAACGGTCGGCGTTGGTACTTGACAGTACCGAGGTCAGGGCAGTCTAATGCGGGCTCGTTTGGTACTTGAGCGTACCGGTTTCGATTGGCCCCCTCACCCGAAAGAATCTCATGAAACGCATCGCAAGGCCCGGTTTGTTGTGGGCCGCTGCCGTCTCCTGCCTGCTCGCCACGGGCGCCCAGGCCCAGAGTGCACCAGCCGCCACCGGCCCGGCCGCAACCCCGGCTGGCCATGACGTGGTCAATGCCAGCTTCGCCTGCCAGAACACCACCTGCGACGCCGAGATGTGGCTGCCCAAGGGCGTGAACAAGCCGCCGGTCATCGTCATGGCCCATGGCTTCGGTGCCTTGAAGGATTGGGGCCTCAAGCCCTTCGCCCAGCGCTTCGTGCAGGCCGGCTTTGCCGTGGTGCGTTTCGACTACCGCGGCTTTGGCAAGAGCGGTGGCCTGCCGCGCCTGGTGGTCAATGGCAAGGAGCACGTGAAGGACTGGGTGTCGGCCATCGACGCCATCAAGGCCCGCCCCGAGGTCGACGGCAACCGCCTGGGCATCTGGGGCTCGTCGTACAGCGGTGGCCAGGTGCTGGTGGCCGCCGCAGAGCGCCCGGGCGTGGTCAAGGCCGTGAGTTCGCAGGTGCCCTTCGTGAGCGGGTTGCAAAGCGCGCTGAAGTTCCCGATCACCAAGCTGCCGCTGGCCAACTGGCTGGCGCTGAAGGACATGCTGCGCGCTGACAGCGAGCAGCCGGTGTACGTGCCCATCATCGCCAAGGACGGCGAGATGGCGGCCCTGATCTGCCCCGAATGTGAAAAGGGCTACGCCCAGCTGGTGCCGCCCGGTGGCCACAACCAGGTGGCTGCGCGCGTGTTCCTCACGCTGCCTTTCTGGTTCCCCGGCCACTCGGCCGACAAGATCGAAGCGCCCACCCTGGTGATCGCCGCCGAGAACGACGGCCTGATCCCGGTCAGCGGTGTGCGCGACACGGCGGCCAAGCTCAAGAAGGGTGAATTCGTCGAGCTCAAGGGTGCGGACCACTTCTCGCCCTACAGCGGCCCGGTGTTCGAACAGGTGGTGGGCAAACAGACGGCCTTCTTCAAGAAGAACCTGTGATCTGTCCGGGGCAGGCCAGCCGTCGTATCATGGTTGATTGGCCTGCCCGCGTTGACGCCCGATCCTGATGTCTGCCCCTGATGTTCCCCTGAGCGTGACCGCCGGTGCGGCACTGAGTGCCACCACCATCCATGTGCGAGGCGCTCGCACCCACAACCTCAAGAACATCGACCTGGACCTGCCCAAGCACCAGCTGGTGGTGATCACGGGTCTGTCGGGTTCGGGCAAATCGAGCCTGGCCTTCGACACGCTTTACGCCGAAGGCCAGCGCCGCTATGTGGAAAGCCTGAGCGCCTACGCGCGCCAGTTCCTGCAGTTGATGGACAAGCCCGATGTCGATGTGATCGAGGGCTTGTCGCCGGCCATTGCCATCGAGCAGAAGGCCACCAGCCACAACCCGCGCTCCACCGTGGGCACGGTGACCGAGATTCACGATTACCTGCGCCTGCTGTACGCCCGCGCTGGCACCCCGTTCTGCCCCGAGCACGGCCTGCCCCTGCAGGCCCAGACCGTCAGCCAGATGGTCGATGCCGTGCTGGCCCTGCCGGAAGACACCAAGGTGATGGTGCTGGCCCCCGTGCTGCGCAACCGCAAGGGCGAACACGCCGAGCTGTTCGCGCAGATGCAGTCGCAGGGCTTCGTGCGCTTTCGGGTCGATGGCGAGGTGGTCGAAGTGGCCGACCTGCC
>JBEGRT010000490.1:0-2821 GCA_041180305.1 Pseudomonadota bacterium | reverse complement strand
TCATGCACGACGCTTGCGCCACCGCACGCCCCCCAGGCGCAAGTAGGTGCGCGCTGTCCACGAGATCAGGGCGCGCGCTGGCCGGCTCCACCAGGGCGCGTCACCTGCCGCATGGCGCGGCGCTTCCAGGCTGGCCTGGAAATCGGTCTGCAAGGCGGCCGTGAGTTGCTGGGCCATGCCACGGTCTTTCACCAGCAGGTTGGCTTCCAGGTTCATCTGCAGCGACAGCGGGTCGAAGTTCGACGACCCCACACTGCACCATTCGCCGTCCACACAGATCACCTTGGCGTGCAGCAGCGCCGCCTGGTATTCGAACACCCGCACCCCGTGCTGTTGCAGCTCGCCGTACAGCACGCGAGCGGCCAGTGCGGCCAGTATGTAGTCGGGCTTGCCTTGCAGCAGCAGGCGCACCTTCACGCCGCGCTGCGCCGCCCGCACCAGGGCATGCCGCAGCACGCGCCCAGGGTAGAAGTAGGGGCAGGCCAGGTCGATGGAACTGCGTGCCTGGTCGATGGCCTGCCGCGCGGCCCGCTCGATGGTGCTGCGCTGACGCAGGTTGTCGCGCATCACGAAGGCCACTCGCACGGGCTGGCGCGCGTGGGCGTGGTGGGCCAGCGTGCTCTGCTCGGCCGGGCTGAGCTTGAGCCGTGCCTGTTGCCAGGCGGTCTGCAAGCGCCGCCAGCGTTGCGGCTGCTTCATCCAGCTCAGCAGGTCGTCGCGCCAGTCACGGCCCAGCTGGGCCCGTGTCCAGAAGGCCCGAATGGTGTGTTCCACCGGCAGCACCACCGGCCCGCGCACCTGCAAGGCGTAGTCCAGCCGCGGGTGCTGGCTCCAGCCGTGCACCAGGTCATGGTGGTCGTCGATCAGGTTGATGCCACCCACGAAGCCCACCTCGTCGTCGATGGCGCACAGCTTGAGGTGCATGCGGCGCCAGTCACGGGGTTCGGTCAGCAGCGACCACCAGCCACGCACGGGTCGGTACATCACCAGTTGCACCCCATCGGCGGCCAGGTCTCGCCAGGCTTCGCGGTCGGTGTCGCCCGACCCCACGCCATCGACCACCAGCCGAACCTGCACCCCTCGCTGAGCCGCCCGGCGCAGTGCGCGCAGCACCAGAGCGGGCTGCCCCACGCTGCTGACCAGGTACATGGCCATCCAGACCTCATGGCGAGCCGCATCGATGGCCTGCACCATGGCTGGAAACAGCTGGCGCCCGCCCTTGTGCAGGTGCACGGCGTTGCCACCGGTGTAGACCGGCGTGCGCTGGGCGTACCAGGCCAGCCTCAGGGCCTGCTGGGGATCGTCGTCAAAGGGCATCGGCCAGTTCGAACTCGGCCACCAGGGGCAGGTGGTCGGACATGCGGGCCCAGGCCGTGCCACGGGGCACCATCAGCTGGCTGCAGCGCAAACCGCGGGTGTAGACCCGGTCCAGCGCCAGCACCGGCACCCGCGACGGGAAGGTGGCTGCGCGGGGCATCTCGTCGGTGCGTGCACGCTGCAGGCCCGCCGGCGTCAGGATCTGGTCGAGCGCCTCGTTCCAGTCGTTGAAGTCGCCCGCCACGATCACCGGGGCATCGGGCGGGATCTCGGCCATGACCAGATCGGCCACGCGCTGCGTCTGGCGCACCCGGCTGGCGTGGATCAGCCCCAGGTGCACCACCACCACGTGCAGCAAGGCCTGCTGCCATTGCACGGTCACATGCAGCAGCCCGCGCTGCTCCAGTCGGTGGTCGGACACATCGTGGTGCTTCACCTCACCCAGGGGCCAGCGCGAAAGCAGCGCATTGCCGTGCTCGCCATGGCGGGTGAAGGCATTGGTGCGGTAGGCCACTTCATAGCCTTCGGGCGCCAGGAAATCGGCCTGCGGTTGTGGCGGCCAGGCCCAATGCCCGAACTGCGTCGACGAAAAGGCCCGTGCCTCCTGGTGGTGATGGTGGCGCACCTCCTGCAGGCAGACCAGATCGGCATCCATGGCCTCGACGGCCAGGCCCAGGTTGTGGATCTCCAGCCGCTTGGTGGGCCCCATGCCACGCACACCCTTGTGGATGTTGTAGGTGGCCACCCGCAGCGAACTGGCCGTCAGGGTGGAAGGGGGCAACAGCGTGGATTGAAGTGGGTTGTGCACGGTTCAAGCATAGCGCCGCCAGGCACCCGGTTCACCGCGGTCTGACCCCATGGCTGGCGCTTATTCAGCGCTTGTCACGGGCCAGCGCTGCGGCAGTTGCAAGATGGCCTCGGCGTTCGAAGGCGAAAAGCACCGGTCAGCCGCCGCCTGCCAGTCCAGCCACTCGAAGCGCGTGTGTTCGTTCGGGGCCAGCGTGACCGGCGTGCCTTCAGGCACGCACAGGCTGAACACCCGCTCGGTGTTGTGGGTCACGCCCGGCCCATAGCGCTCGCGCCACACCGGGTAGATCTCGTACACGTTCTCCACCGCCCAATCCTGCAGTGCCGAATGCGCGATGCCCTGGGCGCCCACCACGATCCCGGTTTCTTCGGCCACCTCGCGCACGGCGGTGTCCAGCCAGCTTTCTTCCAGCGCGTCTTTCGAGCCGGTCACGCTCTGCCAGAAGCCGGGCTGCTTCGCCCGCTCGATCACCAGCACATTCAGCAAGGGCGTGTGGATCACCACCAGCACCGATTGCGGGATCTTGAAGGGGCGGGGTGCGGCAGGCGTGGTCATGGCGGCTTCAGGGGTGGGCAGGGGCAGGCTTTACGCTGCTTCACGAACCTTGACATCCCTGACATGTTCGCGGCGTTGGCCCCCGTTGATTGTCTGTCAACGCGGGAGGCTCACTTCCTACAGTGGGATTTCTGTCCAACC
>JBEGRT010000489.1:0-3960 GCA_041180305.1 Pseudomonadota bacterium | reverse complement strand
GGAAAATGTGGTCGCGTGATTCGATGTAGGCCTTGCGCTTGGCGGCGATGTCCTTGAACACGGCGGCCTCCGGCTGCCCTTGCACCGCGGCTTCCAGGGTCTTTTGCAACTCGCTGATCTTGGCCGATGTGGTCTTGATCAGGGGCTGGAAGTGCGCCTTCACGTCGTCGTGGCTGCCTGATTTGGCAATGGCCAAGGTGCGGTTCACATTGAGTGCGGTGAACCCGGCCCATTCATCGGCCATGCGCGCCCGCTCGTCGGCCAGACGCGTGGCTTCGATGCGCTGCGTGATGGTGTTGAGCTTGACCCACCCGACGGTGGCAATGCCCAGCACCAAGGTCAGCACCATGCCAAAGCCCACTGCCAGGCGGGGACCGAGTTTCATGCGGTTGAGGATCATGTCCGTCCTTCTGGTGGCCTTGACCTGACCACTGGGTTTTTTCAGTATTTCGTCTGTTGTATCGGTTGGCCTTCGATGGCACTGAAGAGCATGCACCCCAGCGGTGCGTGAAGGGCATCACGATCAACGCATGCGCAAGGGGCTCACGTAGCCGGTCATCTCGAGATAACCCTGGCCCATGGGCTGCCCGCGTTCGTCGAGCAGGTCGCTCAGCCCTTCCCAGTACACCGCGCCCGTGCTGGCCTGGCCATCGAGTTCCTGCGCGGCCTGCCGTGCCTTGAGGGTCAGAACGCCCAGGGGTGTGTGCAGACGCCACTGCACCGGGTAGCGGGCACCCGTGGCCGGGCTGCGCCAGTGCTGCAGGGGCTCGAAACGCAGGTCATCGGGCTTGAAGTGTCGGGCTGGCCCCCCGGCCGGGCGGTGGGTGCCCCCTGCCCACAGCGTGCGGCCCTGGGCATCGCGCATGCGAAACAGCATCAGGGCCCCGCCGTCGCGCAGGTTCATGCCCAGCCAGTCCCAGCCCACGGCCTGGGCAGGCAGGTAGCCTTCGCTCCATTCGTGGTCCATCCAGGCCTGGCCCCTCACCGTGTGGGCCTGCTCGCCCTGGCGCAGCGTGCCACGCACCGCCAACTGCGGCTGCGAGTAATAGTGGCTGGCTTCCAGTGGGTCAGGCCCTTTGCGGGAATAGCCGTCCGGGCCCTGCAGCAGCAGGGGCTGGGTGCTGTCGAGGGTGAGGTCGAGGGCGAAGTGGCGTGCCGCCAGGGTGGCCCGGTAGCGGCTGCCGCCGGGCAGGGCCTGCCGCTGCAGGCGCCAGTCGCGCAGGTGCACGGCGGTGTCGCCTTCCTGGGCGCCGGCCAGGCCCAGACCGGCCCGCAGCAGGCGCTGGTCGTGCAGCAATTGCTGGCCTTGCAGGTCGGTCAGGGCCACATGGGCCATCAGCAGCTGGCGTGCGGCCAGGGCGCTGGGGTTGCCCTCGGCCTCGTCCACCCGGGTGCGAAAGAAGGTGATCTGAAAGCCCCAGCCAGGGTGTGGTGGCGCCGTGGCCCCTTCTGCTGCCTGCAGGTGCCCGGTCAGGTACCACCACTCGGTGCGGTGGTCAGGGTGGGCGCCGTGGTCGCGGGGAAATTGCAGCGGCTGGCCAGGGCGCACGTCAGGGCGTTTGGGGTGTGGTGTGGGCGGCTGCGCGGCCTGGCTCAGGGCTGGAAGGCCCAGGCTGGTCACCAGGCTGTGCATCAGCCACGCGCGGCGGTGCGGCATCACCAATCCTCCTTCACGGCCTGCACCGCCTGTTGGCTGGCAGCGTGGCGGCCCGACCACCAGGCGGTCAGGGTGCCGGCGGCCACCACGGCCAAGGCCAGGGCCAGCAGGCGGCCCAGGGGCCACTGCATGTCCATGGTCCAGTGGAAGCTTTGCGGGTTCACCACCTTCACCAGCACCAGGCTCACGGCCGCACCCAGGGCCAGGCCCAAGGCCGCGCCCACACTGCTCAAGGCCAGCCCCTCCAGCGCCACGGTGCCCAGCACCTGGCGCCGCGTGAAGCCCAGATGGGCCAGCAGGCCAAATTCCTTGCGGCGGGCCAGCACCTGCGCCGAAAAACTGGCCGCCGTGCCGAACAGCCCGATGCCGATGGCCACGGCCTGCAGCCAGTAGGTCACGGCGAAACTGCGATCAAAGATGCGCAGGGTGATCTCCCGAATCTCACGGGGCTCGGCAAAGCTCAGCAGCTCGCCGGCCATGCCACGTGCCTGGGCCGTGTCGCGCACCGCGGCCTGAACCTGCGCGGTGCGCACGCCGGGCTGCAACCACAGGGCCAGGTCGTTGAGCTGGGTGTCGCCGGTCAGGCGCTGGTAGTCGGACAGGTCCATCAGCAGGGCGCCTTGCTGGCGGGCGTAATCGCGCCACACCCCACGCACCATCACCTGCACCGGGGGCTGGCCGGCCACCAGGGGCAAGGCCAGCGTGTGGCCCGGCTGGGCCCCATGCAGCGCCTGCAGGGGCTCGCTCACGTACACGGCCACCGTGCCTGGGCGCTCGGGCGCCAGGGCGCCGACCAGCGGCAATTGCCGGGCCGGGTCGTTCAGCGGGCGGGCCAGCAAGGCCACCGGGGCCTGTCCGGCCGTCAGCTGCACCGAGGCCACCCGCAGGCCCACGGCGCGGGCCACGCCGGGCAGGGCTTCGATGTCGCGCAGCCAATCGGCGCTGAAGTGCTGGGTGTCCTGCGCATCGCCCGAGGTGGCGCGGGCGTACAGGTCGGCCGGCAGCACCTGGTCCAGCCATTCGATCACCGAGCCCCGGAAGCTGGCCACCATCACCGTGAGGGCCACCGACAGGCTCAGGCTGGCCACCACACCGGCCAGGGTCACGGTGGCGGTGTGGCGCATGCGGCGCGCGCGCTCCAGCGCCATGAGGGCCGTGGCCTGCCGGGGTTCGGGCCAGCGGTCAAGCACCAGGCCCACCAGCGGCGGCACGCTCACGATGCCACCCAGCAGCAAGGCGGCCACCCCCAGGTAAGCCGCCAGGGGCATGTCGGCCACTGGGGGCAGCAGGCTCAGGCCCACACCGGCGGCCATGGCCAGGGGGCCCCACCAGGCCCGAGGCCCCTGGGCCGTGACGCTGCCCAGCCCCTTGAGCGCCTGGGCAGGCGCCAGGGCTTCGGCGGTGCGCGCAGGCACCCAGGCGCCCAGCACGGCCGCCAGCACGCCCAGTGCGCCATACACCGCCGCGGCCCCGGGGCTCCATTGCAGGCTGGGGCTCACGCCGGCGAAGTAGCCGCCGCCCAGGTCGCCCCCCATCAGGCGCAGTGCCAGGGCCGCCAGGGCGGTGCCCAGGGCCAGGCCCAGCACGCTGCCCAGCCCGCCCAGCACCACGGCTTC
Source organism: Pseudomonadota bacterium (assembly GCA_041180305.1). GTDB lineage: Bacteria > Pseudomonadota > Gammaproteobacteria > Burkholderiales > Burkholderiaceae_C > Aquabacterium. The sequence continues at coordinate 687 of JBEGRT010000489.1, read as the reverse complement.
GGCCAGCACCAGGCGGCGGCGGTCGGCCGCGCTCAGGCCCAGCACGCCCAGCAGGGCCAGGGCCTGCTGGCGCCGTGCCACCGCCAGCGCCAGGATGGAAAACACCAGGAAGCCGCCCGTGAACAGGGCCACCAGGGCCAGCACCGTCAGGTTCACCCGGTAGGCGCGTGACACGTTCGACACCCGTTGCCGGGCGTCGTCGGCCTGTTCGACCACGACCCCGGCCGGCCAGGCCTGGCGGGCCGCCCAGTCACCCGGGGTCTGGCCTGGTTGCAGCTGCACGTCGATGCGGTCCAGGCGCCCCAGGGTGCCCAGGCTGTGCTGGGCCGATCCGATGTCCATCACGGCCAGGGCCTCGCCCCCTGCACTGACACCGCCTCGCACCTTCAGGGTCTGCCAGGCCAGGCCGCGCTGAACCTGCAGCCGCTCACCCGGCTGCACGCCCAGCAGGGTGCGGGCCCGGGCGTTCAGGTAGACACTGTCTGGCGCGAACATGCCCAGTCGCTCGGTGGCCCCTATCAGCGCCTCATCTGTCGGTGCTTCCTGCGGCATGTACTCGGGCATCAAGGGCCCGGCCACCATCGGGTCCAGGCCCAGCACACGCAGCGCATGCCGCTGGCCATCGCGGCCCAGGGCCTGGGTGCGCAGGTCGATCACGGGGCTGGCCGCCTGCACCTGCGGCGCCTG
>JBEGRT010000488.1:0-6311 GCA_041180305.1 Pseudomonadota bacterium | reverse complement strand
TCGCGCAGACTGCCCGGCCTGGTGAGGCTTTTCCTTCACGTCCGGCTTCACCTCAGCGGTGGCCAGGGGCTCGGCCGGCACTGTCAGTGCTGGCGTTCCACATGCCAGCGGCCGAGCGCCTGGATGAGGTCCTGTCGGTCCAGCGGCTTGGTCAGCACCTCGTTCATGCCGGCATCCAGGCAGGCCTGACGGTCTTCCTCGTAGGCGTTGGCGGTCAGGCCAATCACTGGCGTGTGCTGCGCCTCCGGGCCAGCCTGCCCTTCGCGGATCCGCCGGGTGGTTTCAATGCCATCCATGCCGGGCATGCGGTAATCCATGAGCACCAGGTCGACAGGCATGCGTGCCAGGACATCCAGCGCCGCCTCTCCGCTGTCAGCCGCTTCGGGCCGGGCGCCAGACAGTTTGAGGGTTTCGCAGGCGAGCATGCTGTTCACCGGATCGTCTTCCACCACCAGCACGCGCATGCCTTGAAGGGCTTCGCGCTCGTGCAAACCCCGGGGGGCGGCGCGCGGCACCTGGCGGGCCAGTTCTGCCAGGGGGATCTGCAGGCGCACACGGGTGCCCGCACCCGCCTCGCTGCTGATCTCCATGGCGCCGCCCATCAGGCGCACCAGGTCGCGGGTGATGGTCAGCCCCAGCCCCACTCCGCCGTGCCGACGCGTGCTCTGGTGATCGGCTTGGTAGAAAGCCTCGTACACCCGCTGCTGCACCTCGGCACTCATGCCCACGCCAGAATCTTCGACCTCGAACTGCACCGTGGCGTGTTCGCCAGGCGACACCCTCAGCCGCACGTGCCCCTTTTCGGTGAACTTGCAGGCATTGGCCAACAGGTTGATCAGCACCTGGGTCAGTCGAAGGCTGTCGCCGTTGCGCATGCGCTCCAGACGGGGGTGGATCACGCATTCCAGTTGCAGGTGCTTGTCTGCGGCCATGGGCGACACCGCTTGCAGGGCTTTGTCGGCCACCTGCCCGAGGTCCAGTGGTTCGATCTGAATTTCCAGCTTGCCGGCTTCGATGCGCGACAGATCCAGCACCTGGTCGATCAGGGTCATGAGGTGCTTGCCACTGTTGCGGATGGTCTGCACCAGTCGTTGTTCGCGCCCGGCGCTTGCAGCGGCATCGGGCTGGCCCAGCAGATCGGCTGACACCATGATGGCATGCAAGGGCGTCCGCAATTCGTGGCTCATCACAGCCACGAATTGCGATTTGGCCCGAGACGCCAGTTCGGCCCGGTCGCGGGCCTCTGCCAGCTCGGCCGTCTGTTGCTGCATCCAGGCACTCAGGGCCGCACGGGCGTCATCCGGGCCTTCGGTGCCGTGTGTGGTCAGCACATTGGCCACACCCTGGCGCATGTGCCAGACGCCTCGGAGGCTGGCAATCATGGCTGTTTGCACCAGCACGGCATTGATCGTCAGGGACAGATACTGCGCATTCCACGTCTCGGCCGACACGTGGTCACGGGCCACAAGAACTGGCAGGCTCACCACCACGAGGTGGCTGATGCTCCACAGCAAGGCCTTTTGCTGTGACCAGGTGATGTGAAGCAAGAGGCAGATCAGGGTGCCCCACTGGTAGCAAGACGACGCCCAGTAGGGGTCGATGGCTTCAGGGTTCAGGAAGGCAAGATGCAGAGACACCAGTGCAAAGTAGCCCTGGATGGTGCCCACAGCCCCCCGCTGAACGAACACGAGGCGTCTCGGTTCGCGCCACAGCCACACCAGCAGCATCCCCAGACAGAACGCCAGCGCTGGCTCAAGGTAGCGATCCTGGGGAGTGATTGTGCCGGTGAGCGACTCGAACACGAACATCGCCAACGACGCCGCCGTGCCGATGGCGAGGATGAGAACCGTGGTCTTTTGTTCCAGCAGCGCCCCCACGGGGCCACCGAACTGGTTGGAGGGAGGAGTCGCCATGAAGAAGGAATTTCGGCGCCTGGAAGTGCCCTGGATGGAGGATGGAAACCACCTTCGCCGGATGGTTCCACTTTTCGACCCACTTTATCGGTAATCGTTGGTAAAAGGAGCGCAGAGATTCCCCGAATCACACTCGCCTGAGGGGGGCGTGTCCTGTCTGCATCACCACAAGGCGGCCACCTACAATGTCCTGATGACCGAGAAGCGATTTGATGTGTGTGTCAGTGGCGGTGGGGCTGTGGCCAGAAGCCTGGCGCTGGCCCTGGGCCAGCACGGCTGGCGTGTGGCATTGGCCTGCGAAGCCGGTGCCTTGCAGGCGCGCAGTCAGGATGTGCGCACCTACGCGCTCAATGCCCGAGCTCTGGCCCTTCTTGACCGCCTCAAGGTGGGCGAGCCCCTGCGCGCGCACGGGGCCCCGGTGCACGAGATGGACATCCGGGGTGACCAGGGCGGGCGCCTGCACTTTTCTGCCTGGGAGCAGAAGGTGGCCGACCTGGCCTGGATCGTCGATGCGGCTGCGCTTGACCAGTTGCTGGCCGATGCCCTGCGTTTCAGCCCGAACGTGACCGTGGTGCCCCCCGTGGGTGCCGACGGGCAAGCGCCGGTGCAGGCCGACCTCCTGGCCATCTGTGAAGGCAAGCATTCATCCAGTCGGCAGGCCCTGGGAGCCAGCTTTCAGCGTCATGCCTACGGGCATCACGGCGTGGCCACCCGACTGCAGGCCGGCCGACCGCATGCCGGTGTGGCGCGCCAGTGGTTCCGTTCGCCCGACATCCTGGCCTTGCTGCCTTTCCATGCGCCCCAGCCCGGGGCGTCCTATGGGCTGGTGTGGTCTGCCCCCGAAGCCCGTGCGCGTGAACTGTGCGCCTTGTCAGCCCCGGCATTCGAGCAGGCCCTGCATGATGCCCTGGAGGCCAGTGCGCCAGGCGTCTGGCAGGAACTCGGGGGGCTGAACGTGGCCGCCCCTGTGGCGTCGTGGCCACTTGCCATTGGCGAGGCCCGCCCCTGGAGTGGCCCAGGCTGGGTGCTGCTGGGCGATGCGGCCCACCAGGTGCACCCGCTGGCCGGGCAGGGCCTGAACCTGGGGCTGGCCGATGTCGATGCCCTGGTCGAGGTGCTGCTGCAGGCGCGGGAACGCGAATCCTGGCGCCCGCTGGGCGATGCCAAGCTGCTGCGCCGTTACGAACGAGCCCGCTGGGCACCGACCCAGGCCATGGGGCACCTCACCGATGGCCTGCTTCATCTCTTTGCCAGCCCGGCCGACCCGCTGCGCGACCTGCGCAACACCGGGATGGGCCTGCTGAACCGTGTGTCTCCGATCAAACGATGGCTGGTGGGCCGTGCGCTCGATGCCTGAAAGGAAGCTGATGTCGATGTTTTCCGCGACCCTTCGCCTGGCCGTGCCGGCCCTGGCGGCCCTGAGTTGCGTGCTGGCCCAGGCCCAGGCCCTCACCGCCGCACAGGATGCGGCCCTGCGCAAGGCCCTGGTGGGCCGGTTCGTGAACGATGCCAGCGCGATCAAGGGTGTGCGCCCGGCGCCCATCAAGGGCCTGTACGAAATCGAGCTGCCAGGGGCGGTTTACTACACCGATGCCAAGGGTGATTACGTCATCGAAGGCCACATCACTGACCTTCGCACACGGCAGGACCTGACCCAGGAGCGCCTGGACGAGATCAACCGCATCGACTTCGCGGCCCTGCCGTTCAAGGACGCCATCGTCTGGAAGAACGGCAACGGGCAGCGCAAGCTGGTCATCTTCTCGGATCCTCATTGCGGTTATTGCAAGAAGCTCGAGGCGGAACTCCAGGGCATCAAGGACATCACGGTCTACACCTTCCTGATCCCCATCCTGAGTGAAGACTCCAAGGCTGTGGGTGAACGCATCTGGTGTGCCCGAGACCGCACCCAGGCCTATCGAGACTGGATGCTGTCGAACACCCAGCCGCCGCGTCTGCTGGGCATGTGCGCCAGCCCCCTGCAGCGCAACCTGCAGATGTCTCAGAAGTTCGGTGTCACGGGCACGCCGGCCATGTTCTTCGAAGACGGCAGCCGCCTGGCCTCGGCCGCGCCGGCCAGTGAAGTGGAAAAGCGCCTGGTCAAGGCCGAAGGCCGTCGCTGATCGCCTGGCGGCAGGCTTGAATGGAAACGGCCCGCGGCAGTCATGCCGGCGGGCCGTTGTCATTTGGGCGCAGGTGGGGTGCGCACCTGCTGTTCGGGTGGGTCGTCTGCGGGGGTCTGCTGAGGCGGTTTGTCCATGTCCATCTGCAGGTAGGTGTCGGGCCCCTGGCGCAGCAGCATCCGGATGGGGAGGTACTGCAGTTGGGGCGCAATCCAGACCTCAGCCAGCACGTCGCCGCCTTTCACGTTGGTCACGTTCATGGGCACCAGCTTGAAGGTGTTGATGTCGCCCAGCGGGGTCTTGATCTGCTCTTCGCCGGCCACGTTGTAGATGACCATTTCCTGCTTCTTCGTCCACACCATGGGCACGCCGACCATGTTGCCCGGAGTCAGAGGCGAGTTGTCCAGGATCATGTGGTACGCGATCTGGATGTAGTGGCTGGCCGGGTCTTGCACCCCTGGCAGCTTCTCGAACTCGTCGCCATTGGGCAGGATGACCGTGGCATCGGTGAAACGCACCACCTTGGGCGGGTTGGTCTTGATCAGCAGCTTGTTGATCGATTCGAAGCGCTCTGGCACCAGGCCGTCTTTGGTGATGTAGCCCTCACTGGTCCAGCGCTGCGAGCCCAAGGGCGCAAACGACGGCCCCAGGATGGCATCGACATGCACCTGGTACTTGCTGCCCTGGCGCACCCATTCCACCTGCGCCGTACCGTGGATCTCACCGCGCAGGTAACCGCTCAGCTTGAACGACACCCTCGTGGCCTTGGGCCACTGGAACACATTGCTGCCCGCTTGCACCGAGGCCTGCGAGGCGGGTGGGCTGGGCGGAAGCGCACTGTCTGGCGCCGACGCGGCGGCCAGGGCCTGGCTGGCGGGTCGCTCGGGTTCCGAGGCCTTTTCGTCAGGCGCCGAAGCGGGTTGCTCAGGCGTTGAGGCGGCCGCATCAGGCTTCGAGGGCGCAGGCTCAGGTGCTTGCGGCGCTTCGGGCTCGGGTTCCGGCTCCGGGGTGGGTTCGGTCACTTCCGGTTCTGCAGCATCGGCCTGAGCCACCACCACGGGCGGTTCGGTCAGCTGCATGTCGGTGTCGAAGGTGGCCTCCATGCGGTCGATGCTGCTGGCCTCGTCGCCACGGGCCAAAGCCAGTTCGTGCATCACGCCCCGTGTGGCCAGGGCGTGCACCAGCAGCACCACCAGCACGATGGCGCCAAACACCTTGCGGTGTGAGCGGGTCTGGCTCAGGAGACTGTCAGCCATGCGGCACGGCGGCCTTGGGTGGCACTGTCAAGGCGCTCTGCAGGCGGCAGGCTCAGCACCACGCTCTGGCCCCAGCCGTGCACATCGGCCACGGTCTCGGGCAGGGTGGTGGTGAACAGGCGCTGGTCGCGGTTCACCAGCAGCTGCTGGGGCTGGCCGGGTTGCAGCCACTGCTTCAGGTCATCAGGCTTGCGCACGCGCCACTGGTTCAGCGCCAGCAGTTCATCGCCTGCGCTCAGGCCAGCCAGTTCGGCCGGGCTGCCGCGCATGACGGCGCTCACCACCAGGGCCTGGGCTTTTTCCGTGGCGCGCACGCCCCATTGCTGGGTGATCGACGGCGGCTTGGCCGTCCATTCCACGCCAAAGGCCTTCAGCAGCGACGCCAGGGGCAGCTCGGCGGTGCCGTGCACCAGGTGCTGCAGCCAGGTGGCCCAGTGGCCCATGTCGGCGCCAGCGGGCTGGCCTGGCCAGGGCAGGGGAGCGGGCGTCCCGGCCTCGTCGGCCAGGGCCTGGGCCACATCGCCTTCGTCGATGGGGCGTTGCAGGGCCCACAGGCGCGCCATCACGCCATCCAGGCTGGGCTGGCGGGTGGTGTCCTTCGCGGCGGTTTTGCCCTTGCTGCGCGTGGCGGGCTCGGTCACGGCAGGGCACAGGCGCAGGCTGAGGTCCAGGCACAGCGCCACCAGCGAGCCCTTGGTGTAGTAGCTCACGGTCGAATTGGCCGTGTTCTCGTCCATGCGGTAGTAGCGGATCCAGGCGTCCATGCTCGATTGCGCCACGCTCTGGTGCTGGCGCCCCGGGGTCGACAGCACCTGGTTCACCGGCTTGGTCAGCAACTTCACATAGGCTGCCGGGCTGAGCAGCCCGGCGCGCAGCAGGAGCAGGTCGTCGTAGTACGAGGTGAAGCCTTCGAAGAACCACAGCATGCGTGTGTAGTTCTCCTGGGTGTAGTCGTAGGGTGCGAACTCGCGCGGTTTCAGGCGCTTGACGTTCCAGGTGTGGAAGTACTCGTGGCTGATCAG
>JBEGRT010000487.1:0-7243 GCA_041180305.1 Pseudomonadota bacterium | reverse complement strand
GCCACACGATGCCGCGCTCGTCGTGCTTCTGCTCGATGGCCGCACCCAGGATGCGGGTCACGCCGATGCCGTAGCAGCCCATCTCGAAATGCTTGGGCTTGCCATCGACATCCAGGAAGGTGGCGTTCATGGCCTTGGAATACTTGGTGCCCAGGTAGAACACATGGCCCACTTCGATGCCGCGCTGGATGGCCAGCACGCCCTGGCCGTCGGGCGAGGGGTCACCCTCGACCACGTTGCGGATGTCCGCCACCAGATCGGGCTCGGGCAGGTCACGGCCCCAGTTCACGCCACGGATGTGGAAGCCTTCTTCGTTGGCGCCACACACCCAGTCGGCCATGTTCGCCACGGTGCGGTCGGCAATGACCTTGACCGGCTTTTGCAAACCGATGGGGCCCAGGTAGCCCGGCCGGGTGCCGAAATGCGCCACGATTTCCGATTCGGTGGCGAAGCGGAAGCCTGCCTTCAGGCCGGTGCCGTCTTCCAGCTGGATCTTGCCGGCCTTGACTTCATTGAGGTCGTGGTCGCCGCGCACCAGCAGCAGCCACACGGTGCTCTTGACGATCTCGCCTTGCTCGTTGGTCTCGTCGGTGGCCAGCACCAGCGATTTCACGGTCTGGCTCAGGGGCAGGCCCAGCAGCTCGGCCACATCGCCGCAGGTGCTCTTGCCGGGGGTGGCCACTTTCTCCAGGGCCTGCGACGCGGCGCCGCGCGAGGCGATCAGGGCCACGGCCTCGGCCAGCTCGATGTTGGCGGCGTAGTCGCTGGTGGGGCAGTACACGATGGCGTCTTCGCCGGTGTCGGCGATCACCTGGAATTCGTGCGAGCGGTCGCCCCCGATGGCGCCGGTGTCGGCGGCCACGGCGCGGAACTGCAGGCCCAGGCGCTCGAAGATGCGGGTGTAGGCGGCGTACATGCCGTCGTAGGTCTTGCCGGCCGATTCCACGTCACGGTCGAAGGAGTAGGCGTCCTTCATGGTGAATTCGCGGCCGCGCATGATGCCGAAGCGGGGGCGGCGCTCGTCGCGGAACTTGGTCTGGATCTGGTAGAAATTCTTGGGCAGCTGGCGGTAGCTGCGCAGCTCCTGACGGGCGATGTCGGTGATGACTTCTTCGGCGGTGGGCTGGATCACGAAGTCGCGGCCATGGCGATCCTTGAAGCGCAGCATCTCCTCGCCCATCTTCTCGAAACGGCCGGTTTCGGCCCACAGCTCGGCGGGCTGCACCACGGGCATGGTCAGCTCGACACAGCCCGACTTGTTCAGCTCTTCACGGATGATGTTCTCGACCTTGCGGATGGTGCGCAGGCCCATGGGCATGTAGTTGTACAGGCCCGCCCCCAGCTTCTTGATCAGGCCGGCGCGCATCATGAGCTTGTGGCTGACGATTTCCGCGTCGGCCGGGGCTTCCTTGAGGGTGGAGATGAAGAACTGGGAGGCTTTCATGGGTGCGAGCAGTGGCCTGAAGGACAAAGGCAGATTATCCCCTGCCCGTGCGCCAGACGCACGTCGCGCGCCGGGCTGAACCCTCAACGCGCGGCAGCCCATGCGGACATGCGCGCAAACCCCAGGGCGCCATGCCCCTGTTTGGCCAGGGCACCCCCTAGCTTCGGGGGGCATGGGGTGCAATAATCACCCCAGTTCAAAAGATTCCGGAGTTGATCATGCTCGACCGTGAAGGCTTCCGCCCCAACGTCGGCATCATCCTGCTCAATCACCGCAACCAGGTGTTCTGGGGCAAACGCATCAGAACCCACTCCTGGCAGTTCCCGCAAGGCGGGATCAAGCACGGAGAGTCGCCCGAGCAGGCGATGTTCCGAGAGCTGCACGAAGAAGTGGGCTTGCGCCCCGAGCACGTGCGCATCGTCGCGCGCACGCGCGACTGGCTGCGCTATGAAGTGCCGCAGCATTTCATTCGCCGCGATGCGCGTGGGCATTACCGCGGCCAGAAACAGATCTGGTTCCTGCTGCAGCTCATGGGTCGGGATTCCGACATGAACCTGCGCGCCACCAGCCACCCCGAGTTCGACGCCTGGCGCTGGAACGAATATTGGGTGCCGCTGGACGCCGTGATCGAGTTCAAGCGTGGCGTGTACGAAACCGCGCTGAACGAGTTGTCACGCTTCTTGCCGGCACCGGGCAAGGGCCCCGGCACGGGCAACCGCTACCTGCGCAGCCACATGCGCGGCAACAAGGTGCCCCCTGAGCTCGACCCGGGTCAGGAAGAGGTGATCATCCGCGTGCTGGAAGAGCCCTGGCCTTCGCCCACGTCGGCCTGAGCCTGCGCCCGCCAGTCGCGCGGGCTGCAGCCCATTTCTCGCTTGAAAGCCTGCGCAAACGCGGCCGATGACTGGTAGCCCACCTGCTGGGCCACCTCGGCGACGCTTTGACGGCCTTCGCGCAAGCGACGCGCGGCCAGGTGCATGCGGTGGCTGGTCAGGTAGGTCAGGGGCGGCACGCCCAGCAACTGGCTGAAGCGCTCGGCCAGCACCGTGCGTGACACGCAGCCCTGGCTGGCCAGCTCTGCCAGGGTCCAGGGGTGGGCCGGGTCGCGGTGCATGGCGCCCAGCACGCGCGAGACCATGCTGTCTTTCAGGCCCATCAGCCAGCCGGTGGGGCCGCGCGTGCCGCCAGCCACCAGGTAAGAGCGCAGGCTCTGGATGAACAGCACGTCGCCCAGGCGGTCGATGATGGCCTGGCGGGCCGGTCGGTCGCGCGACAGTTCCTGCTCCAGGTAGGTCAGGCCGATCATCAGCCATTGCGGCACGCCCTTGGCGCCCCACTGCAGGGTCAACCAGGGCGGCAGGCCGCCCCACAGCCAGGCCGAGGTCACGCCTTCGATCTGGAAGGCACCGCTCAGCGTGCGCCCCACCACCTCCAGCGAACCCGGCGGCATGGCATCGACCGGGCCGGCCTGAACCCCGTGGGTCTGCCAGTGCGGGCGGATGTCGATGGGCTGCATCAGCTGCTGCAGATTGTCCTGCCCGCACAGGCGGTGGGCGCTGCCACGAGGAATGAAGGCCACGTCACCGGCCTCCAGCAACACGGGGGCCGAGCCGTCCATGGGGTCGAGCCACACGCGGCCCTGGGTGACCAGGTGGAAGCTGGGCTGCCCGGCCTCACTCACCCGCAACTGGCCGGTGGGAGCCAGGCGGGTGCGCACGAACACCGCCTGGCGGATCCGCACGTCGGCAAGCAAATGACTCAAGGCGTCCATGGGCGTGATGGTGCCGCAAGATCGCCCCCAAATCATCGCGAACGTCCGCAAGCGCGCTTTTGTCCGCCAACTTTGGCACTTTCCAGGGGGTGCCTGCTTGGCAAAGCCGGCTTGTGGCGCTGCAATGCGCTCACTTTGTCACCTCTGCATTGCCGCCATGACCACACTGACCCGCCTGGGCCTGCGCACCCTCAGCCAGTTCGCCGGCTCGCCCAAGCTCGACCAACTGAAACTCCGCAAGCCCACTGAAAAGGTGCTGTACCACGGCACCAAGACGGGTTTCCGCGTGGTGGTGGCTGCCAGCCGCGCCTTCAAGGCCGTGAAGAGCCTGGGTGGCGCCGAGCGACTGCCCAAGCGCGGCGGTGGCGAGCTGTTCGACCTGACCCCCTCGGAAGACCAGGCCATGATCGTGGACGCCATCCGCGCGTTCGCCATGGAACAGCTGCGCCCGGCCGCCTCGAAATGCGATGCCGATTACGCAGCGCCCGCCGAACTGCTGGCCCAATGCGCCGAGCTGGGCGTGGCCAGCATGAGCATCCCCGAGCAGCTTGACGGTGTGGGCACCGAGCGCGCCGCTGTCACCAATGCGCTGATCGCCGAAGCCCTGGCCGAAGGCGACATGGGCCTGGCCTTTGCGTGCCTGGCCCCGGCCGCTGTCAGCAACGCCATCAGCCTGTGGGGCACGGCCCAGCAGCAAAGCGCCTACCTGCCGGCGTTTGCGGGCGACAAACCGCCCGCCGCCGCCCTGTGCGTGATGGAGCCTCAGGCCCTGTTCGACCCCTTCAGCCTGAGCACCAAGGCCCGCCTGGTCAATGGCCAGTACGTGATCAACGGTTTGAAGTCGATGGTGCCCCTGGCCAGCACGGCCGAGCTGTTCATCATCGCCGCCGACATCGAAGGCCATGGCCCTGGCCTGCTGATCGTGGAGTCGAGCACCCCAGGCCTGAGCCTGGACGAAGACACCAGCATGGGCCTGCGCCCGGCCGGTTGCGCCCGCCTGAAGCTGCAGGATGTGGCCGTGCCCGCCAGCGCCCTGCTGGGCGAAGGCAAGGCCGAGGTGTATGCCGAATGCATCCAGCTGGGCCGCCTGGGCTGGTGTGCGCTGGCCGTGGGCTGCGCCAAGGCCGTGATGGACTACATGATCCCCTACGTGAACGAGCGCGAAGCCTTCGGTGAGCCCATCAGCCATCGCCAGTCGGTGGCCTTTGCCATCTCGAACATGGCCATCGAAATCGACGGTATGCGCCTGCTGACCTGGCGCGCCGCCACCCTGGCCGACAGCGACCAGCCCTTCGCCGAGGCGGTGGCCATTGCCCGCCGCCTGTGCGCCGACAAGGGCATGCAGATCGGCAGCGATGGCGTGCAACTGCTGGGCGGCCACGGCTTCGTGAAGGAGCACCCGGCCGAACGTTGGTACCGCGACCTGCGCGCCGTGGCCGTGATGGAGGGTGGCGTCCTGCTGTGACGCGTTCGCGGTGCCACGCGCTGCGCCGCACCGCCACCACCCTGCCCCACCACACCCCCAAGGATTCCCCTCATGATCAACCTCGAAGTTCCCCGCAAGTTCAAGCCCCTGGTGCGCCAGGCCCAGGAAGTGGCCGGCGAAGTGCTGCGCCCCATCTCGCGCAAGTACGACCGAGCCGAGCACGACCGCCCTGTTGAACTCGACATGCTGGCCGCCGTGATCGACGGCATGAACGAAGGCAACAGCGAAGTCGGCGGCACGGGTGCCACCGGCGTGCGCCGTGACGCCGCCGCCAACGACGGCATCAACCGCAACGGCACCAACCTGTCGACCGCCCTGAGCATCGCCGAGCTGTGCTGGGGCGATGTGGGCATGCTGCTGGCCATGCCCCGCCAGGGCCTGGGCAACTCGGCCATTGCCTCGGTGGCCAACGACGAACAGCTCAAGCGCTTCAAGGGCCGCTGGGCCGCCATGGCCATCACCGAACCCGGCTGCGGCTCTGATTCGGCCAACATCCGCACCACGGCCCGCCTCGATGGTGACCACTACGTGCTCAACGGCGAAAAGATCTACGTGACCTCGGGCGACCGGGCCGACCTGGTGGTGGTGTGGGCCACGCTGGACCGCAACCTCGGCCGCTCGGCCATCAAATCGTTCGTCGTGGAAAAGGGCACGCCCGGCTTCGAGCTGGCCCGCCTGGAGCACAAGCTGGGCATCCGCGCCTCGGACACCGCCGCCTTCATCCTGAAGGACTGCCGCGTGCCCAAGGAGAACCTGCTGGGCGACCCTGAGATCCAGGCCGAGAAAAGCTTTGCCGGCGTGATGCAGACCTTCGACAACACGCGCCCGCTGGTGGCCGCCATGGCGGTGGGCCTGACCCGCGCCTGCATCGAAGAGATGGAGCGCATCCTGAAAGAGTGCGGCGTGGTGCCCGACTACAACCGCCCGCTGCACCGCCAGCCCTCGGCCGTGGCCGAACTGGTGACCATGAAGGCCGACTACGAAGCCGCCCGCCTGCTGACCATGCAGGCCGCCTGGATGGCCGACAACACGCAACCGAACTCGCTGCAGGCCTCGCTGGCCAAGGCCAAGGCCGGCCGCACCTGCGTGAACGTGGCCCTGAAGTGCGTGGAGCTGGCCGGCAGCATCGGCTACACCGAGACCGCCCTGCTGGAGAAGTGGTCGCGCGACGCCAAGATCCTGGACATCTTCGAAGGCACGCAGCAGATCCAGCAGCTGATCATTGCCCGCCGCCTGCTGGGCAAGAGTTCGGCCGAACTGAAGTGAGCAAACCCCTCACACTGACTGCTGACTGAAAAAGAAAGGCCCGCACACCCCTCACAGGGTGGCGGGCCTTTGACATGGCGCACACGCTGTCGGCCCCACAGGAGCCACGGCGGATCAAGCCAGCACCAGGTTGTCGCGGTGGATGAGTTCGGGCTCGTTGGCAAAGCCCAGCACGGCCTCGATCTCGGTCGAGGCCTTGCGTGCGATCAGGCGGGCTTCGCTGCTGGCGTAGTTGGCCAGGCCACGGGCCACGTCCTGGCCTTGCAGGTTGCGCACGGCCACCACATCGCCCCGGTGGAACTCGCCCACCACCTCGACCAGGCCAATGGGCAGCAGGCTCTTGCCTTCGTCGCGCAACTTGGCCACGGCGCCATCGTCGATCACGACCGCACCGCGCAGTTGCAGGTGGTCGGCCATCCATTGCTTGCGGGCCGTGAGCTTGGCCGTGGCGGCCATGAAGAGCGAGCCGATGGCTTCGCCCTGCGTCAGGCGCACCAGCACGTCGGGTTCACGGCCCCAGGCGATCACGGTGCTGGCACCACTGCCCGCCGCGCGCCTGGCGGCGATCACCTTCGTGATCATGCCACCCGTGCCCACGCCGCTGCCAGCGCCACCGGCCATCTGCTCCAGGGCCGGGTCACCGGCGGTGCACACGTCGATGAAGCGGGCGCTGGGGTCCTTGCGCGGGTCGGCGCTGTACAGGCCCTTCTGGTCGGTCAGGATGACCAGGGCATCGGCTTCGACCAGGTTGGCCACCAGCGCGCCCAGGGTGTCGTTGTCACCGAACTTGATTTCGTCGGTGACCACGGTGTCGTTTTCATTGATGACGGGCACCACCCGGTGCGACAGCAGGGTCAGCAGCGTGGTGCGCGCGTTCAGGTAGCGTTCGCGGTCGGCCAGGTCGGCATGCGTGAGCAGCACCTGGGCGCTGCCCATGCCTTGCTCACGCAATTTGGTCTCGTACATCTGTGCCAAGCCCATTTGCCCAACGGCCGCTGCAGCCTGCAACTCGTGGATCTCTTGTGGGCGCGACGCCCAGCCCAAGCGCTTCATCCCCTCGGCAATAGCCCCGCTCGACACCATCACCACTTCGCGCGGCGCCCCCCCTTCGCCACGCACCAAAGCCGCGAGCTGGCGACTCCATTCGCCAATGGCCGCTTCATCCAGGCCCCGCCCCTCGTTCGTTACCAAGCTGGAGCCCACCTTGACCACGATGCGGCGGGCATCACGCAATACGCTAGAAACCATGTTGAAGGTCTTTTTATCCGTAAGCGCT
>JBEGRT010000486.1:0-6888 GCA_041180305.1 Pseudomonadota bacterium | reverse complement strand
GATGATGCTGGCCCAGACCGGCCTGATCGCCATGGTGGGCAAAGCCGAGCGCGGCCCCACCGCCATTGAAGCCATCAAGAAGCACAAGAGCGCCTACCTGATGGCCGTGGGCGGCTCGGCCTACCTGGTGTCCAAGGCCATCAAGGGCGCCAAGGTGGTTGGCTTTGCCGACCTGGGCATGGAAGCCATCTACGAATTCGATGTGGTCGACATGCCGGTGACCGTGGCCGTGGACGCCGGTGGCACCAGCGCCCACATCGAAGGCCCCAAGACCTGGCAGGCCAAGATCGGCAAGATCCCTGTGAAGGTCGATTGATGCTTCGGCGCGCAGGTGCCATGTCATCTGCGTGAACCGATGCAAATGCGCTGAACACAAGCCCCGCAGCCTCGGCCGCGGGGCTTTTCTTTTGATAGCCTGTGCGCCATGAAGAACCCCCACTTCAACCCGCACAAGAAGCATCACCGGCCTGACGGCTTCCAGAACAACTACCAGTCGTTCCGCGGCAAGCGCTGGCACGAACTGCTGCGCTGGCGCTGGCAGGCCTGGCGGGCCGGTCATCCGCGCGCCATCACCGAGCCCATCGCCGTGGTGGCCCCTGATCTGGCCTTCATCCATGCCAATGCGCAGGCGGGCCTGGCCATGCAACCCACAGCCACCTGGGTGGGGCACATCACGGTGCTGTTGCAGGTGGGTGGGCTGAACGTGCTGACCGACCCGGTGTTTTCAGAACGCTGCTTCCCCGTGCAATGGGCCGGCCCCAAGCGCCACACGCCGCCTGGCCTGACGCTGGCGCAACTGCCCCACATCGACGTGGTGCTGCTGTCGCACAACCACTACGATCACCTCGATGAAGGCTCGATGCGGGCGCTGGCGCAGCAAGCCGGTGGCCCGCCACTGGTGATCTGCCCGCTGGCCCACAAGAAGTGGCTGCACCGCTGGGGGCTGCAACGCGTGGTGGAACTCGACTGGTGGGACACCCATGTGATCGACGCCACCGAGCGCAACCTGCGCGTGCCCGTGGTGCTGACCCCGGCCCAGCACTGGTCGGCCCGCACGGCCACCGACGCGCTGCGCAGCCTGTGGGGTGGCTTTGCCATGCTCTCGCCCGACTGCCACGTGTTCTTTGCAGGTGACACGGGCTATTCGAAAGACTTTGTCGACATCCGCCAGCACTTCGCCCGTGAACACACGCCGGAGAACGGCGGAGGCTTCGACCTTGCCCTGCTGCCCATTGGCGCCTACGAACCCCGCTGGTTCATGAAAGACCAGCACGTGAACCCGGAAGAGTCGGTGCAGATCTTCCAGGATATCGGCTGCAAACAGGCACTCAGTGTGCACTGGGGCACCTTCCAGCTGACCGACGAAGCGCTGGACGAGCCGCCCAGGGCGCTGGCGCGGGCGCTGAAGGCTGCGGGCCTCTCGCCCGAACGGTTCACCGTGCTGCCTGTGGGCGGCACCTTGCCGTTGAACAGGCGGCAGGCATGAAAAAGCGCCCCCGTGGGGGCGCTTGAACGGGGCCGGGCGTACCCTGGGCCGTCGGATCGCTCAGAATCAGGCAGCCAGGCGGCGACGGCGGGTGGCAACGCCACCGACCACAGCAGCGCCCACCAGGGCCAGGGCCGTGGTACCAGCTTCGGGCACGGGGGTCACGTTGGCAACACCACCGGCGGCTTCCACGCTGGGCGAAGTGGCATAACCGCTGATGTTGGTGTTCAGCGAGAAATAGGCCGTTTGAGCCGACGACGACGTGTTCATGAACACGGCCGAGAAGGTGCGGCTGCTGCTCACGCTTTGCTCGGTCTTGTCGTAATGGGTCGGCGACGAGCTGCAGTAGTAGCCGTAGTAGTAGCAGTAGTACCAGTCGTAGTAATAGTTGCTGACGTCTTGTGCGCCTTGCGACTGAGCCGAGGCGCCCACGCTGTCGCCATAGGACACCGAGGTGGAGCCGGTCGAGGTGTAGTAGTTGTAGCTCAGCGACATGCTGGCCGACGCCGATGCCGATTCAGAGGCACCACAGCGGTAGTAGTTCGAATAGCAATCCGGCGCATTCAGTGCTGCAGCA
The DNA here is from genome assembly GCA_041180305.1 of Pseudomonadota bacterium. Lineage (GTDB taxonomy): Bacteria > Pseudomonadota > Gammaproteobacteria > Burkholderiales > Burkholderiaceae_C > Aquabacterium. Next base: position 4,825 of record JBEGRT010000486.1, on the reverse strand, counting down.
GCCACCGCTGCATCGGCCGTGATGATGAGCAGGGAGTTGGCGCTCAGTTGCAGCTGGCTGGCGTATGCCATGGCCGATGCGTTGAACGAGGTGCTCAGGCCATTGGCCGAACCCGACACGTTGAGGTCGCCGTTGCCGATCGACGCTGTACCAGAGACGTTGTCCAGCGAGATTTCGTACACGCGCGAGAACGACATGTAGCCCGAACGGGTGCGCGAGGCGCTATCGGAATCACCTGTGCTGCCGTCATTACCCGACAGGCTCAGGCTGGTGCTGCCGCCGTTGTAGGACACCGAAGCGGCCACGCCGTCCAGCGGGTTGAGATCGATCAGCTGAAACTTCAGGTTGCTGATGCTGGCCGATGCTTGCGACGACGCCATCGCTTGCGAGCCCAGCGCGCACAGCAGGCTCGCCAAGGCCACACGGGTCTTGATGTTCATGGGATCTCCCTTAGGTTGAGGACATTCGTTGGCAGAGCAACGAAGGTTTACATGTTACTCACTGCGTGCGAAATTCCACGGTCACACCCCCTTTTTGGAGGGGGGGTGCGTGACGAATGACGTCACGCACAGGGAGTCACTCGGCCGAAGGAGATGATCCAAACGATGTGGGCATCGACAGCACCCGGTCGATCAGCTCAGGCATGGGCAACCCGAACACGGCCAGTTGCCCGCCTTGCGCCAGCGCACTGAGGCCATGCACCAGGCTCCACGACGCAGCAGCGGCCACCCGCACGCGCTCGTCGTCCATGGGCGCGCCCACCAGCGCTGAGGTGGCTTCCAGCAACACCGACATGCCCCCCATGGCCTGAGCGGCCACCACCGGGTTGGCCATGACCAGGTCCATGCGCTGAAACATCAGGCGGTACAGCCCGGGGTGGGTCTGCGCAAAGGCCACGTAAGCACGGCCTGAGGCCTTCAGCCGGTCTTCCGCCGAGGCCACTCCGACCACGCTGGCTGCCTGCGCCTGGGCGAAACGCCGGAAGCCTTCGGCGGCCATGGCCGTGAGCAAAGCGTCCTTGTCATCGAAGTGGCGGTAGGCCGCATTGGCCGACACGCCCACGTCCTTGGCCAGCTGACGCAGGCTGAGGGCATCGACTTCGGTGTGATCCAGTGCCGCCACCCCGGCTTCGATCAGGCTGGCCTTGAGGTTGCCGTGGTGGTACGCACGCGGTTCGGATTTTTTGTGTCGGGACGCATCTGACATGTTGACATCGTACACATTCTGCAGTGCAATGCGCATGTTCACAACGCACACATTGAGGTTGCACCATGTCGAACCCTTCACTGAGCACCGCCCTGCCCTTGACCGATGTGCCTGCAGGCACTGGCACACGCCGCGGGCCAAGCACCACGCAGCCACGCGACAGCGCTGGCAACCGATTCCTGGAGGGGCCCTTCGCGCCCGTGGACCAGGAGGTGATCCACCGGCACTTGCCTGTGCGCGGCACGCTGCCACCCGAGCTCGATGGCCTGTACGTGCGCATTGGCCCCAACCCGCTGAAGCCCGCCAAGGCCGCCAGACACCACTGGTTCACGGGCGACGGCATGGTGCACGGGCTGCGCCTGCAGGCAGGCCAGGCCCTGTGGTACCGCAACCGCTACATCGGCAGTGCCTCGGTGAACAAGGCCCTGGGCCGCGAGAAGGTGCCCGGCGAGACCCGCGGCATTTTCGACACGGTCAACACCAATGTGTTCGGGCATGCGGGGCGCATCTGGGCCTCGGTGGAAGCCGGGCCAGCCCCGGTGCAGCTCGACGCGGAACTCAACACCGTGCGCAGCGGCCTGTTCGACAGCCCCACGCGCCACCCCTACAGCGCCCACCCGCACCTGGACCCGGTCACGGGTGACCTGCACGCCGTGTGCTACGACGCCGTGCAGCATCGCAAGCTGAGCTATGTGCGGGTGAATGCGCAGGGCACGGTCGACAAGGTGGTGCACATCCCCGTCAAGCATGGCCCCATGGTGCATGACTGCGCCATCACGCCGCGGCAGGTGGTGGTGATGGACCTGCCGGTGACGTTTTCATGGTGGTCACTGATCAAGCGCGACACCTTCCCCTATGTGTGGAACCCCAAGCACCCGGCGCGCGTGGGCCTGCTGCCCCGCGATGGCGAGGCCGCCGACATGCGCTGGTACGACATCGAGCCCTGCTATGTGTTCCACCCCTGCAATGCCTTCGACCTGCCCGATGGCTCGGTGGTGATGGACGTGGTGGTGCACCAGCACATGTTCGACCACTCCCGCGTGGGGCCCGAAGAAGACACCGCACCACGCTTCGAGCGCTGGACGCTGCCCGCCGGCGGCACGCGCGTGCAGCGCCAGGTGGTGTGCGAGCGCTCGCAGGAATTCCCGCGGCTCAACGAAACCCTGGTGGGACAGCCCTATCGCTACGCCTACGCCACCGAGTTCACGGTGGACAACGCCGGGGGCCAGCACTTGCTCAAGCACGACCTGCAGACCTTCAGCACGCGGGCCTTGCAGCTGGGCCCTGATCTGAAACCCGGCGAGTTCGTGTTCGTGCCGAAGCAGGCCCCTTCAGGGCAGCGAGCGCAGCCCATGCCCGAAGACGCCGGCTGGCTGATCGGCTACGCCTTCAATGTGCGCACGGGCCTGGGCGAGTTCCATGTGGTCGATGCCGAGCACATGCAGCCGCAGGCCGTGGTGGAAGTGCCAGCCCCCATCCCCATGGGCTTCCACGGGAACTGGGTGCCGGCGGCCAGCTTGCGCTGACCGGGGCGGTCAGTGCACCACGCGGGTGAACTCGAAATCGCCCGCCTTGCTCACCGTCACCGGGATCACGTCCTTGGGGCCGAACTTGCCCTGCAGGATGAGTTTGGCCACGGGGTTCTCGATGCGCTGCTGGATGGCACGCTTGAGCGGCCGTGCGCCAAACACCGGGTCGAACCCCACCTTGGCGATTTCGCCCAGGGCCTCGGGGCTCACGTCGAGCTTCATGTCGAGTTGCTGCAGGCGGCCTTCCAGGCCCTTGAGCTGGATGCGCGCGATCGATTCGATGTGCGCTTGGTCGAGCGCATGGAACACCACCACCTCGTCGATGCGGTTGAGGAACTCCGGGCGGAAGTGCTGCTTGACCTCGCCCCACACGGCCTCGCGGATGTCTTCCTGAGGCTCACCGGCCATCTGCATGATGTGCTGCGAGCCCAGGTTGGAGGTCATCACGATCACGGTGTTCTTGAAATCCACCGTGCGCCCCTGGCCATCGGTCAGGCGGCCGTCGTCGAGCACCTGCAGCAGCACGTTGAACACATCGGGGTGGGCCTTTTCCACCTCGTCGAGCAGCACCACGCTGTAGGGCTTGCGACGCACGGCTTCGGTCAGCGTGCCGCCTTCTTCGTAGCCCACATAGCCCGGGGGCGCACCGATCAGGCGGCTCACCGAATGCTTCTCCATGAACTCGCTCATGTCGATGCGGATCAGGTGGTCTTCGCTGTCGAACAGGAAGCCGGCCAGGGCCTTGCACAGCTCGGTCTTGCCCACGCCGGTGGGGCCCAGGAACAGGAAAGAGCCATACGGGCGGTTCGGGTCCGACAGGCCGGCGCGTGAACGGCGGATGGCGTCACTGACCGCCACGATGGCCTCTTCCTGGCCCACCACGCGTTCGTGCAGCTTGTCTTCCATGCTGAGCAGCTTGTCGCGCTCGCCCTGCATCAGCTTGCTCACCGGGATGCCGGTGGCACGCGCCACCACTTCCGCGATTTCTTCGGCACCCACCATGGTGCGCAGCAGCTGCGGGCGGCCATCACCGGCCTTGCCAGCCTGGCCTTTGGCGCTTTCCTTGTCCTGCGCTTCCTTCAGGCGCTTTTCCAGCTCGGGCAGCTTGCCGTACTGCAGCTCGGCCACCTTGTTGAAATCGCCCTTGCGCTTGAACTCTTCGATCTGGAACTTGATCTTGTCGATCTCTTCCTTCACGTGCGCCGAGCCCTGGGCCTGGGCCTTCTCGGCCTTCCAGATCTCTTCCAGGTCGGCGTATTCCTTTTCCAGCTTGACGATCTCTTCCTCGATCAGGCCCATGCGCTTGATGGAGGCCTCGTCGGTTTCCTTGCGCACGGCTTCGCGCTCGATCTTGAGCTGGATGAGGCGGCGGTCAAGCCTGTCCAGGGCCTCGGGCTTGGAGTCGATCTCGATCTTGATGCGCGCGGCGGCTTCGTCGATCAGGTCGATGGCCTTGTCGGGCAGGAAGCGGTCGGTGATGTAGCGGTTGGACAGCTCGGCCGCGGCCACGATGGCCGGGTCGGTGATCTCGACACCATGGTGCACTTCGTACTTTTCCTGCAGGCCGCGCAGGATGGCGATGGTGGCCTCCACCGTGGGCTCATCGACCAGGATCTTCTGAATGCGGCGCTCCAGGGCGGCGTCCTTCTCGATGTACTTGCGGTATTCGTCCAGCGTGGTGGCGCCGATGCAGTGCAGCTCGCCACGCGCCAGCGCAGGCTTGAGCATGTTGCCCGCATCCATGGCGCCATCGGCCTTGCCGGCGCCCACCATGGTGTGGATCTCGTCGATGAAGACGATGGTCTGGCCTTCGTCCTTGGCCACTTCCTTGAGCACGTTCTTCAGGCGCTCTTCGAAATCGCCACGGTACTTGGCACCGGCCAGCAAGGCGGCCATGTCGAGCACCAGCACGCGCTTGTTCTTGAGCGAATCAGGCACTTCACCGGCCACGATGCGCTGGGCCAGGCCTTCGACGATGGCGGTCTTGCCCACGCCGGGCTCACCGATCAGCACAGGGTTGTTCTTGCTGCGGCGCTGCAGGATCTGGATGGTGCGGCGGATTTCTTCGTCCCGACCGATGACCGGGTCGA
>JBEGRT010000485.1:0-3048 GCA_041180305.1 Pseudomonadota bacterium | reverse complement strand
CGTGCGCTATGCCGAACAGCTGGCCATGAGCCAGCCCACCTTCGAGCCCCTGCACGAGGCCCTGCTGGCCCCGCCCAACCTGATGGACCTGACCCTGCAGCGGCTGACGCTGCAGGCCATCGAGCGCCACCAGCCCGATCTGGTCTTGCTGTCGGTGCCTTTTCCGGGGGCGGTGTACGCGGCCCTGCGCATCGGGCAGGTCATCAAGGCCCACCACCCGCAGGTGCGCATCGCGCTGGGGGGCGGCTTCGTGAACACCGAACTGCGCGAGCTGGCCGAACCCCGCGTGTTCGACTTCGTCGATTTCGTCACGCTCGACGCGGGCGAACGCCCCTTGCTGGCCCTGGTCGAGCACCTGCAAGGCCAGCGTTCACGCGCGCGCCTGGTCCGCACCTTCGTGCGCGACGATGCGGCCGACCGCGTGGTCTACCAGAACTGGCAGGAGCCCGACGTGCCCTTCGGCGAAGTGGGCACGCCCACCTGGGACGGCCTGCCGCTCGACCGCTACCTGTCGCTGCTGGACATGCTCAATCCCATGAACCGGCTCTGGAGCGACGGGCGCTGGAACAAGCTCACCGTGGCCCACGGCTGCTACTGGAAGAAGTGCAGCTTCTGCGACGTCAGCCTCGATTACATCGGCCGCTACGAAGGCACCACCGCCGAGGTGCTGGTCGACCGCATCGAGGCCATCGTGAAGGAAACGGGCCAGACAGGCTTTCACTTCGTGGACGAAGCCGCGCCGCCCAAGGCCCTCAAGGCGCTGGCGCTGGAGCTCATCCGCCGGGGCGTGTCCATCAGCTGGTGGGGCAATGTGCGCTTCGAGAAAACCTTCACGCCCGAGCTGTGCCAGTTGCTGGCCGACAGCGGCTGCATCGCCATCTCGGGCGGGCTGGAGGTGGCGTCTGACCGCTTGCTGCAGCTCATGAAGAAGGGCGTGTCGGTCGAGCAGGTGGCCCAGGTCACCAAGGCCTTCAGCGACGCCGGCATCCTCGTGCACGCTTACCTGATGTACGGCTTTCCCACGCAAACCGTGCAGGACACGGTCGACGCGCTGGAATACGTGCGCCAGCTGTTCGCCGAAGGCTGCATCCAGTCGGGCTTTTTCCACCGCTTTGCCTGCACGGTGCATTCACCTGTGGGGCAGGACCCGGCCGCCTATGGCGTCGAGCTGGTGCCTTTGCCCGACGTGACCTTCGCCAAAAACGATGTGGGCTTCATCGACCCCACCGGCACCGACCACGACGCCATGGGCCGCGCGCTCAAGAAGGGCGTCTACAACTTCATGCACGGCATTGGCCTCGATCACGACGTGCGCCAGTGGTTCGATGTGCGCGTGCCCAAGCCCACCGTGCCCAAGCGCTTCATCGAGCAGGCGCTGAACCCACAACCTGCACGGCGCCGCTGAAGCGCAGGCCGCTCAGGCAAAGAAGGTCTTGACCACTTCGGCGGGCAGGGGCTGGCCGGTCAGCCAGGCGCGTTCCAGCACATACCAGTAATGCCGGTAGCTGGCGCGGTCGTGCAACTTGCCGCGGTGTGAAATCGGAGCCCAGTGCGCGGCCTGCGCATCGGTCAGGATCTCGACCGCGTCATCTACCTCGGCCACCACCGGCGCGAAGGCATCGATGATCACGGGGATCTGGTCGGGGTGGATGCTCCACATGCGTGTGTAGCCCAGCTCGCGGCAGGCCGTTTCGGCCGCCCGCGACAGCGCGTGCGCGTCCTTGAACTCCGTCACCACGCAGTGCGACGGCGTGATGCCGGCGGCGTGGCAGGCCGCGGCAATTTCCAGCTTGGCGCGCAGCACCAGCGGGTGCCTGAACTGCCCCTCGATGCCCATGGCCGAGGCGGGCACCGCCCCGCGGTGTTCCGACACGAAATCCATCAGCCCGAACGACAGCGATTCCAGGCCAGGCAGGGCGGCGATCTCGGCCACCTGCTGCAGGCCTCGGTGCGTTTCGATCAGGCCATGCACCGGTACCACATGCGGCACGTTGTGGCGCAGGCGCGCCTGCTTGATGGCGTCGATGGCGCGGCGTGCTTCTGCCACGCTGTTCAGCTTGGGCACCATCAGGTAGGCCAGCCTGGCGCCCGCCAGCCGAATCAAGGTGTCCACATCGTCTTCAAAGCGCTCGTGGCCCACATCGTGCACCCGGGCGCCCACGCGGCCCCATGCATTGGCCGGGCTGTTGAGCAGTTCGGCCACCAGCAGGGCCTGCTCATGCTCGCCTCCCACGGGCGCACCATCTTCCAGGTCCAGCGTCACGTCGAACACGGCGCGGCCGGCTTCCTGGGCCATCTGGTCCTGCAGCGTCAGGCTCTTGCGCATGCGCGCTTCCACGCCGGCGTAGTGGTCGCACACCGGCAGGTGAGGGCGGGGCTGTTCGGTGCCGAACAGGGCTTGCTTGGGGTGGATGGCGGTCAATGTCGACATGCGCTCAGTGTGCCGCCAAACCGCGTGAAACGGGCATGAAAAAGCCGACCGGTGTGGCCACGGGTCGGCTTTTCTTGTGCGGGATCAGGCAGCGTTCAGGCCGCCTGCCCAGGCATCACAGCAGGTGCTTGACGCCGTCTTGTTCGCCTTGCAGCTCGGCCAGGGTCTTGTTGATGCACTCTTGCGAGAAGGCATCGATTTCCAGACCTTCGACGATCTTGTACTCGCCGCCTTCGCAGGTGACGGGGTAGCCGAACATCACCTCAGCGGGGATGCCGTACTCGCCCTTCGACGGGATGCCCATGGTGACCCACTTGCCGTTGGTGCCCAGGGCCCAGTCGCGCATGTGGTCGATGGCGGCGTTGGCAGCCGAGGCGGCCGAGCTCAGGCCGCGGGCGGCGATGATGGCGGCACCGCGCTTGCCCACGGTGGGCAGGAACGTGTCACGGTTCCACACGTCGTCGTTGATCGCTTCCTTGACGTTCTTGCCGTCGATGGTGGCGAAGCGGTAGTCGGCGTACATCGTGGGCGAGTGATTGCCCCAGACACATAGCTTCTCGATCGAGCCCACGGGCTTGCCGGACTTCGCCGCGAGCTGCGACAGCGCGCGATTGTGG
>JBEGRT010000484.1:0-7517 GCA_041180305.1 Pseudomonadota bacterium | reverse complement strand
AGCATGGCCGCGATCTACCAGGAGCTGTACCGCCTGCGCTTTGGCGGCATCTCGGGCGCCTGGTTGATGGTGCAGCAGGCTGCCAAAGAGTGTTCGTACCGCGAGTTCCTCATCGTGTTCGAACACCCCGCTATCCACTTTGCCGTCGATGTCATCGGCGGGTGGTTCAAGACCACTCAGTGGGTCCGGGACATCGAGCGCGTTGGCTTTGCCCGGCGCGACTTCATGAAGGCGTTCGAGGACTACCGCCCTTCAGTCCGCTATCCGGCCGGACTGGGTGGCTTCAACGGCCGCAATGCCGTGCTCATCGGCCACCAAGGACGGGCGCTGGAGGTGTACCGACGCGGCATCAAGCAGGGGCACGGCTCCTTTCCCGGCATCGAAGTGTTGAAGCCGCAGGTTGAGCTTCGCTTTGGGGAAGCCTTGGAGGTGTGGCCCGAACGGCTGGGCGAGGAGCACATGGCCGAGCCGCCCGGGCCGCCAATCCATGTGCCTCCGCCTTGGTGGGGGGACACAAGCCTCCCTGTCCCGCCCGTCGCCAGTCTGCGTGATAACGCCTTGTAACGCGTAACGCCGTAACACCAGATAACGCCACTGTTATCCAACACCGTACACAGAAAGAATGACCATGACCGAAATTACTTACAGCACCTTCGCGGCCGCAGCCGACTCCATCGAACAGGAAGGACATGAGCCCAGCGTGCGCTCCGTTCGGGACAGGCTTGGCGGAGGGTCCCACACGACCCTCATGCCCATGTTGCGGACATGGAAGGAGGCTCGTGCCGCGCGCGATGAAAGCGGTATCGAAATTGACCCAGCCATCGGCGACTTGATGCGGGCCCAGCTTGTAAAAGCGATGGCGCAGGCATCGAGCAAGGCGGAGTTGCGTGCCAAGGAGGCGGAGGACGCCTTCGACGAACTCGCAAAGCAGATGACCGAGACCGAAGCCCAGCTCAACGCCAGCAATGCCGCTCTGACCACGACGCAGGCGCAACTCCAGCAGCACCAAGGCCTATTGCAGGCAAAAGAGCAGGAAATGGATGCGCTGAAGGTGCGGACGGCTGCGACGGTCGCCGAGGCCGACCAGCGTGCCGAGCGTGAACGTGCGCAGGCGGAAGCCGTGCGCCAGGAACTGGTGCGCGCATCCCTGCGGCTGGAGCAGGTGCCAGACCTTCAGGCGGCATTGGACCAATCCCGGCAACTGCTGAAGGCCAGCCATGACGACGTCGCGCGCGCCCAGCTTTCAGAGGCGGTCGCTACTTCTCACGCCGACGCGCAGAAGCAGCGCGCAAACGAAACCGCAGCTCGCGAATCCCGGCTTGGTCAGCAGCTACAGCGCCTGCAGGAGGCGCGGGAAAAGGCCTTGGAGGCGGATCGGACATCGCAGAAGGAAATCCTGCGGCTGTCCACCATGATGTCGGCTCTTGACGCACGCTGCGCCGTGCAGGGCGCGGAGATCGACCGGTTGCGTGATGCCCAGAAGGATATCGGCGACTCCCGTGACGCCGCAGCGGCATCGACCTCACCGCAACACGACTAGAGCCGCGACGTGATCCGAGGAGGCTCAGCGGGATCGTGCCTGCCGAGCTTCCTGCTCCGCGATCACCTTGCCCAGCTCATTGAGCGTCCGGGGCTTGTAGAGCTTGATGCCCAGCTTCTCGAACTCCTGCTCGCAGGTAGGCACGCGGCCGGGCTCCGCTGGCTCGCAGCGCTTAGCTTGGATCTCAGTGCATGGCGTGTTCATCAGCCTCACACTGATGCCGCCAGAGGCCGATGCTGCGATGGACAGTTGATCAGGTTTGCCCCAGCCGGCTGTGGGCTTCTGGATCCACTTGAGCTCGTCAGATCGAAATTCGCTCATGGCGCCACTCGGGCGGATGACGCCCGCAAACATTCCGTTCGGAAACATGGCCTCAGCAGGCCGATCGCCGAAACTGAACTCGGCAGTCTTCAGACCGTCCCGGAAGGGGCCGTAGGGGCGAACATCCACGATCGCCGCCACGCGCTGGCCTGGCTGACAGCTGTAGACGCCGGCGAACCGCCCTTCGACGGGGTGCGCGCCGACGACCTTTTGTTTGCACCGCCGCTCGAGCTCCTGCGGGTTGCCCAGCGTGATCAGCGAGGTGCCCGCCGCGCACAGGTTGTAGTCCATCCGTGCGCCGAAGCCAGCTTGCCAGGTGCTTGTTGACGAGAAGAGCCCGGGGTGCCCAGAGCCGAAGGTTTGCCCGAGCATCATGCCGATGAACCCGAGCACCGCCAGGCCGGCCAGGACGGGGGCGAGGCTGAATGCCAGGGCCAGCACGGGCAGCGCGAGGGAACCCCCGATCCAAGCCCAAGCCAGAGTGACCACCGCCAGCGCCATCATGCCCGGCCACCCAGGCTGCCCGATGCCGCCCACGAGGGCGGGCAGCACGCCTGCGCCGATGACGCCGCCGATTAGGCCGGCGACGACGATGACGAACACCATGACCGCATTTGGAGAAGCGCTGCTCAGCACCGCCGTGCTGACTGCATCAGCGGCGCCGAGGGCGCCTTCGCCGCCAGTGCTGCGCACGGTTCCAGAGAAAACAGGCGCACGCATGCGCGGGTGGGCCCAGTCAAGCCGCAGTTTGACCGCGCGGCGGATCCAGAAGGCCAGCGCGACGGACGCTGCGGCGTAGGTAATGAGAAGAATGGATGCGATCACGGACGAGCTCCCACAGTGGTTGAACAAGTGGCGAGCGAGGCGAGCTATCTGGCTGAAGTGAGCTGCGGGACGTCCCGAATCGATCCGTTGACTTGCGGGTCCGTGTCTTTCTGAGCGGCTGCCGCTGCCCGGGCCTCGAGATCACGCTGAGTCGCACCCGTGGACACGGTGCTTGCGGCGTGTTGAGGTGTCGCCGTGTGCGGCGATGTTCTGGGCTGCGTCTGAGCAGTCTGCGCCCCTACAGGGCCATTTAGCAGTAAGCCCGTCAACAGAAGGGCCGCGGCGGTTCTCAGGTCAGTCCAGTTGGATGGGGTCATCAACGATAGGTATTGAGGGAAATGCTTGAAGTGGTACCAGTAGTGGCACCTCCAGTTTTCAAAGCATTTGCACCGACTCTAACACCTATGTATTTAATTAAGTGTGGTTTTTATGCATGCGTAAACCGACCCTTATGGGATGGCAACAGCAAGCAAAAAAGTCATCCTCAGGGGCCGGCCCGTCGGCTCCAAATCGACCGATCCGACGATTGCAAAGGCCTTCGGCCAAGCGGTTGTTGTGTTGCGAACGTCCAAGGGTTTGTCGCAAGAGTCCGTTGGACTGGCGGCAGCCATCGGTCGCTCGAACATGTCGGCCATTGAGAACGGACGGACGGTTCCAAATCTTGTCGGCGTGGTCAAGATTGCAGCCGCACTAGGCTGCAGCTTGCCCGTGCTTTCGCGGGAGTTCGAGCGTGCCTACAAGGAGCTGCTCCAAGGTACAGAGGGTGACGGGCCGGCCGGGTGACCGGAGGTCGCATTGCCGTCTTCACCGGCCGGCCGGCCAGCCGGCCAGGTACTTTTCTTGTGCTGACGATGGGTGTGACGCTACAGTGACGGTGGCGTTATTGCTCGCACCTAATTCAAAGATATCCCGCGTTTTCTGTCTCACACACCACATGCCCCAGTTCTTCGACGCCCGGACCTCACCGCCTCTGCATGTGGTTTGTGAGCGTGGCCGGCCGGATTTCGCGGGCATAGCCGGAATCTAGGTCACCCATTCCTCAGTTGGCGCGCCGCATTTGACGGCGTCATCGCGGACTTCGTTCGCCCCAACTGAGCGTTATGTATGACTGAAAACCTGTTTGAACCCAACGTCAGCGTGGCCGAGCTGCTGCCGCTGTTTCAATGCCCTGACTGGCTGAGCGTTCGGCTCGACCCCGAGCTCTCGCGTGATGGCCGGCAACTGAGCGAGATTTTCCTGCGCGCGTTCGCGCTGATCCTGGGGCGCAGGCAGCCCCGCAGGGCAGCAGTGAGCTGTGTGAAAGTGGCCGGTGCTTTGCACATCATGTTCGATTTCTCGCCGCGGCGCGGCGATCTGGAGCACTCGGTCCTGACCAGCCTGTCGGAGGCCTTGCAGGAACTGCACAACCGTCGTCTGGTTGCCGAGCTACGCGAAAGCACGTGGTCGGCCGGAAAGGTGGTGCCGGACTTCGATCTGCCAGACGTGGAAGGCGGCCTCGACCTGATGGCGCTGGTCACCGGGCCGCGGGCATGCGAGCCGGTCAATGTCTTCAAATTTGCTGAAGACGCCGATCAGCTGGAGCAGCGCATCAAAGGCCGTGATGGCGAAGCCGGCCGCAGGATTGCGCAAACACTGGAGCGCTTGGCGCTCAGCGGCATCAGCCGGCCGATGGCGCCACCACCTGCAGATTGGTTGAAGCGCCTAGACGCACTTGCGGAGAGCTTCCCAAGCTTCGATCAGGTGATCGAGACGGCCATCCGCCCGCACATCACACTGTGCGCGCAGGGCCTGCCGCATCGGCTTGCGCCCATCCTGCTCGTAGGCGCGCCCGGGATCGGAAAGACCAGATTCGCGAATTTGCTGGCTGACCTGCTGGGTACGCCCCCGCCGCTGTTCGTGTCCATGGCGGCCGAGACCAACGGCAGCTCCATTGGGGGATCAAGCACTTTCTGGTCGAACTCATCGCCGGGTCAAGTGTTCGAGTTCCTCGCCTGGGGCCGTGCCGGGCACGACCCGGTGGCGAATGGACTTCTTGTGCTCGATGAAATCGACAAGGCCAACACGACCGGATACAGCGGGCTCGGGCCGCTGTATTCGCTTTTGGAGGAGCACACCGCGCAGTTTTTCGTTGACCAGTCTTTGCCCGATCTGGTCTTCGATGCCAGTCATTTGAGGCTTGTCGCAACAGCCAACGACATCGATCAGATCCCCGGCGCGTTGCGCTCGCGAATGCTGGTTTTCCAGATCTCGCCGCCTTCACCCGGGCAACTGGTGGCCATCGCCGGGGAGATCCTGATCGAGCTGATCCGCAAGATGGGAGTGCGGTTTTCCGCTGAGCTGCCGGCAGCGCTGAACAGGCAGATTGCGGACATGAGCCCGCGAGCCATCAAGCTCGCTGCGGAGATCGCGTTCGCACGCGCGTTGATGGCGCAACGCAGCCATCTCGTTGAGGAGGACTGGCCCACGCTGCGCATGGATGAACGCCTGCCAACCCGACGCACGGCAATGGGGTTTGTGCACAGCTGATGGGCATGTGAAAGCGCGCGTAGATCTGCTGCAGCGCCCAGCCTTTCTGCTCGCCGCTGCTGCCGCTCACGCGAGGGCTGGGGCCGCGGCGTCTTCATCCGGTGGCAGCAAGATGTCGATGTGGGTAGCCCCGGACGCTACCTGTCCTGTGCCAGCCGTGGGCGGCAGCTTGAACACCGCGCGGTCCTGATCACGCTCCAGCATGCTGGCGATTTCGGACACGAGTCCAGGCCTCTTCGCCATGACCCACTTGCCGATGATCACGGCCTGGCGCGTGATGCGTTTTCGCTCGGCCGCGTCGTGCTGTACGAGCAACTGGGCGCGTCGGTTTTTGAGCTGCTGCAGTTTGATGTCAATGGACTGGATGTTGTCGTGTGTCATGGCGGCATTTGGATACGTTTGCTCAGTACAGTGTATGAATTGGCAAGCCAGCTGTGGGGCTGCGCGGCCCTGATTACCCCAGATCATTTCGCCCATATTGCGAATGGCTATTGGATGGGAGTCGCGGACGACTTATCCCGCAAGGGCGCACTTAGAGTAATCCTGCGGATTACGTGCGATCAGGGCTGCGCCCCGATACCCCAAGGGATTTCGTCTGGCCATTTTTCACTTGAGCGCACGCCCGCCCATCGCTCGCGCCAGCGGTCGCTCCGCGACAGCCGCCGCTGCATACCGTGCCGGTGCGCTGATCAGTGATCAGCGCACTGGGCAAATCTTCGACTACCGCCGGCGAAAAGGTGTACTCGACGCGCGCATCCATCTGCCGGGCGGCCGGCTCGTGCTCGACCGCCAGCAGTTCTGGAACGGCATCGAATTACACCACCGTCGCCGTGACGCTGTGCTCGCCAGAGAAATTGTGCTCGCGCTTCCCGGCGAGCTTGATCCCGACGAACGGGCCGCGCTGGCTTTCGGCTTCTCAAATGAAATCGCTCAGGAGTTTGAGGTCGGTGTGGACTGCGCCCTGCACATGCCGTCCCGTGATGGCGATGATCGAAATTTTCACGCGCACCTGCTCCTGACCGCATGCACGGTCGACGCCGACGGCGTGCTCGGAAAAAAGGCGGAGCGGCTCGACCCCATCGCCTGCAAGCGAAGTGGCGCAGCAGATTCGGTGTCCTGGCTGCGGCCACGCTGGCAGGACGCGGTGAACACTGCGCTTGCCCGCAAGGGCTCCGATGCGCGTGTTGACCACCGCAGCTTCAAGGCCCGAGGGATTGACCGACTCCCCACTATCCACGTTGGTATCAACGGTGCTGCAGCCCGAGAGCGAGCCAGTCTCAACGCGCGTCTGCGACGCCGGAATGCGCGGGTTGCGGATATTGACGAGCAAATGAGCAAGTTGATGCGCATGAAAGCGCGTCTGGCTGCGCGGACCGAGCCCAAACCAGACGCTCAGCGCCCGGTGCATGTCGATGACCGTGCGTCCGACTTGCTGGTGTGGCGGCGCCGACCACAGCCGACGATGTCGAAGGGCGCGGTCTTCAGGCAGATGGCAAAGCCTGAAGGTCCACGAGCCGACTCCCAACAAGAAGCCGCAAGTAACGGCTCGCGCCCGGCCCGGCGACGTCCAGGACGCTGAACTCGGGGGCGTTCCAAGGTTCAGGGCGACCCCTATGCCGGAGTTGAATGCGCGGCTGTAGAATGCATGCATCGAATGCATTCGAGGTGATCGCCATGGCTATGCTGACAGTTCGCAACCTTTCCGAGGAAGTACACCGTGCTCTGCGCGTCCGTGCTGCCCAGCACGGCCAGAGCATGGAGGCCGAGGTGCGCGAGATTTTGGAGTCAGCGATCAGCCCCAAGGGGCGCGTGAAGCTCGGTTCGCTTCTGGCCGACATGGGCCGCCAAGCCAAGCTGAGCGATGAAGAATTCGCGGTGTTCGAGCAGGTGCGCGACAAGACGCCTGCACGCCCAGTGAGCTTCGAATGATCCTGCTCGACACCAATGTGATGTCGGAGCCGCTCCGGCACGCTCCCGAGCCGCGGGTAATCGAGTGGATCGACGCCCAGGCGATGGAGACCTTGTTCCTCTCCGCCATTACGGTGGCGGAGTTGCGGGCAGGTGTCGCACTTCTGCCGGCCGGCAAGCGGCGCGCCGGTCTTCAAGAGAACTTGGAAAAGCGGGTGCTGCCTCTGTTCGCCGGCCGCGTGCTGCCCTTTGACTTAGCCTGCACCCTGGCCTATGCGGCGTTAGTGGCCAAGGCCCGCGGCGCCGGCATGGCCGTGGCCACGTCCGATGGCTACATCGCGGCGATCGCGGCGGCCAACGGGTTCGCTGTCGCGACCCGAGACGTCAGCCCGTTCGA
>JBEGRT010000483.1:0-4352 GCA_041180305.1 Pseudomonadota bacterium | reverse complement strand
CCACCGTCGGCCTTGGCGGCTTCGACCAGCTTCTGGGGCGCGTCAGCGGCGCCGATGTCCAGGCCCAGGGCCTTGCCACCGATCTTCTTGGCCACTTCTTCAGCGCCAGCCAGGGCCTGGGGCACGTCCAGCACGATGACCTGGGCACCGTCGCGGGCCATGGTCTCGGCGATGGCAGCACCGATGCCGCGCGAGGCGCCGGTCACCAGCACCTTCTTGCCAGCCAGGGGCTTGGCCCAGTCGGCCGGCTTGACCAGTTCGCCCACGGGCTTGCCCACGCGGATGACCTGGGCCGACACGTAGGTGGAGCGGGCCGACAGCAGGAAGCGCAGGGTCGATTCGATGTTGCCTTCAGCGCCTTCGGACACGTACACCAGCTGGGCGTTCGAGCCCTTCTTGAGTTCCTTGCCCAGCGAACGGGTCAGGCCTTCCAGCGAGCGCTGAACGGTGGCCTTGCGGGGCGAGCTGCACTCTTCGGGCGGACGGCCGATCACAACCACGCGGGCGCAGGGCAGCAGCGAGCGGGCGGTGTCGTGGAAGAACCAGTACAGGGCGTCGGTCTGGGTGCTGTCGCTCAGGCCGGTGGCGTCGAACACCAGGGCCTTGACCTTTTCGCCCGGCTTGCCGTTGCCGCCCCAGCGGCCGGTGGTCAGGCCGGCCTTGTTGGCCACCGACACCCATTGCGGCAGGCGCTCGTGGGCAGCGGTCTGCACGCCCATGCCCTTGAAGAAGCCGGCCAGCGATTCCAGCAGCTGCGCGTCAGCGCTGCCACCGACCAGCACGGTGCCCTTCACGACGGGGTCGCCCGCCTTGTAGCGCTCCAGCGGCAGGGGCTTGGGCAGACCCAGGGCATTGACCAGCTTGGCGCCCATGGGCGAGTTGGCGAAATCAAGGTATCCGTCTTTCATGCGGGCTCTTTCTACTTCGGTGGGACCTGGTGCGTGAACAGTCAGTGCAGGTCAGTGGGACATGTGAAGCACCACACAGGTGCTTCGGCGGAACATCGGGATGCGATCAGGCATGGGCCACCCCCTGGCCATCGGCAGGCTGGGCTGCGGCCTCGGAGGCGTCGTGCGCACGCACGATTTCGTTGAAGATCGTGGTCTTCTCGGGCGTGGGCAGCGGCGCGCGCAAGGCGGCGACCATCAAGGTGGACAGACGTGACAGCAGGAACACCTCGTCGGTGTGGCCCTGTGTGAAATCGCGGATCAGGCGCTGGGTGTTGCCACCGGCCAGCACGCCCGACAGGGCGCCCAGCGCGAAGTGCAGGCGAAAGCCCAGGTCAGCGCGGTCCAGATCCGGCAGCGTGCGCTGGAAGGCAAAAAAGAAGCGGCCCAGGCTCTGGATGTAGTGCGTGTTGATGAAATCACGCACCACGGGGGAAGGATCGGTGTAGGCGCGGCCCAGGAACTGCAGGTAGCGCCCACTTTGGGCAGAATCACCCCGGAACATGCGCACGGCCGGCAGGAACATGGCAGCCAGCACGTGTTCGCAGGTCAGGTGTTCACCCTGCTCGGCCTCGAATTTGTCGAGTAAGGCCACGCGCTGGTCGTTCAGGGGATCGAGCTGCCGCGCAAGCACTGCCTGGATGAGGGCGTCCTTGCTGCCGAAATGGTAGTTCACGGCGGCCAGGTTCACGCCCGCCGCACTGGTGATCTGCCGCATCGACAGCGATTCGAAGCCGCCCGCGATGAACAAGGCCTCCGCCGCATCCAGGATGCGGGTCTTGGTGGCTTGCGGTGACAGGCGTGGGCTGGCAGCGGGCATGTGAATGAGGCTCCTACAGACGTTTCAAACGCCCGTTTCAGAATCGTCGCGTATGGTATTGCATCCATTTCCTGCGACAAGTCGTTTCAATAGACTGTTTGATCTAAAACGAACGATCGTTCTGCCACGCGGGAACCAGCCGGGGTTTCACCAAGGGGAACCCCTAGGTTTGGCCGTTAGAGTCCACAGGTCGGGCTCATTTCAGGGGCCTGCCCATCAGACGAGACACCATGGCGACCATCCTCTACCTGACCCAGATCCAGCTCGATTTCGGCGCAGTGCAGCTGCTGACCGCAGAGTGCCAGCGCATCGGCATCCATCGCCCCCTGATCGTGACCGATGCCGGTGTGAAGGCTGCGGGTGTGCTGCAGAGGGCCCTGGACGCCCTGACCGATCTGCCGGTCACCGTGTTCGACCAGACCACGCCCAACCCCGCCGAGGCCTCGGTGCGCGCCGCCCATGAAGTGTGGAAGGCGGCCGGTTGTGACGGCCTGATTGCGGTGGGCGGCGGCTCCAGCATCGACCTGGCCAAGGGCCTGGCCATCATGGCCACGCACGAAGGCCCGTTGAAGACCTACGCCACCATCGAAGGTGGCTCGCCGCGCATCACCGAGCGCGCCGCCCCCCTGATCGCCGTGCCCACCACGGCCGGTACTGGCTCGGAAGTGGCGCGGGGCGCCATCATCATCGTGGACGACGGGCGCAAGCTGGGTTTCCACTCCTGGAACCTGATGCCCAAGGCCGCGATCTGCGACCCGGAACTGACCCTGGGCCTGCCCCCTGCCCTGACCGCCGCCACCGGCATGGACGCCATCGCCCACTGCATGGAAACCTTCATGGCGCCGGCCTTCAACCCGCCGGCCGATGGCATTGCGCTCGATGGCCTGGAACGCGCCTGGGCCCACATCGAACGCGCCACCCGCGATGGCGCCGACCGTGAGGCCCGCATGAACATGATGAGCGCCTCCATGCAGGGCGCCATGGCCTTCCAGAAGGGCCTGGGCGCCGTGCACAGCCTGAGCCACAGCCTGGGCGGCGTGAACCCGAAACTGCACCACGGCACCTTGAACGCCATGTTCCTGCCGGCCGTGATCCGCTTCAATGCCGAAGCCGAGAGCATGAAGAAAGACCGCCGCCTGGCGCGTATGGCCCACGCCATGGGTCTGACCTCGGCCAATGACATTCCCGAGGCCATCCGTGACATGAACGCCCGCCTGGGCCTGCCCAAGGGCCTGGCCGAACTGGGCGTGCAGCGCGAGTGGTTCGAGCGTGTGGTGACCGGCGCGCTGGCCGACCACTGCCACAAGACCAACCCGCGCATCGCCACGGCGCAGGATTACCGCGACCTGCTCGAACAGTCGATGTGAGGCGGTTCAGCCCGCTGCCCCGTTGAAGACGCCCCACTGGCTGCGCCCATTCACTTCGCGCCCCTATCCGCCCCGTGAGGCGGTGGGGGTGCTGTGGCGCAACCTGGTCGGGCCTGATTTCAGCAACCCCACCGGGCTGGCCTGGGGCCCCAAGGCACAAACGCTCAACGAGATCACCCCGGCGCTGACCCTGGGCTTTGGCGGCGATGTCATGTCGATGTTCGACAAGCCGCTGCAGGTGCACGAGTCGGTGCGGGCGTTTTTTGCCCCGTGTGACCACGTGGTCCTGAACTTCGAGGGGGTGGTCACCTCTGAACGGCAAATTGCGCCGGACCAGAAGCACACCCCCGCCATTGCCGAGGTGCTCAAGGCCCTGGCCCCTGCTGAACGCCTGCTGCTGTCGCTGGCCAACAACCACGCGGGCGATTACGGCGAAGAAGCGGCCCATGCGTGCGCACGCTGGCTCACCGCGCAGGGCTTGCGGCATTTCGGTCTGAGCCAATCGCCCACGTTCGACCTGGCGCCACAGGTGCGCCTGATCACCGGCACCGAATGGAGCAACCGCGAGGGGCAGCATCTGGCCTGGCTGCAAGAGCCTGGCCCCTTGTGCAAACCCGGCGCCATGAACATCGCCTACCCGCACTGGGGCTTCGAACTGGAAGCGTTTCCGCGGCGCTCGCTGGTGGCACGGGCCGAACGCTGGCTGGAACAGGTCGATGCCATCGTGGGCCACCACTGCCACATGCCTCAGCCGGTGGACACGCGCGAACACCTGGGCATGCGGCGCCCGGTGGCCTATTCACTGGGTGATCTGTGCTTTGGGCTGGCCAGCAACCGGCGCTTCTTCTGGCCCTACCAGTGGGGCAGTGTGCTGCGCATGACCGTGGGCCCCTGGGCGCAAGACCCTTCCCGCTGGGCCGTGGGTGAGCTGCAATGGGCCTTCGTGCGTTGCGGCCCTTCGGTCGGTGGGCTGGCCAAAGGCTCAACCAGCCGTCAGGGCCAATGGCTGGCCCTGAGCGAGCACTGCGACCTGCTTCAGGCGCCGGGCTGGCGCCCCTGATCAGCCACCACGGGCTGTCCGGCCGCGGGCCGGCCCACCCGCGTGACCATGACCTGGTCGATCTTGTGGGCGTCGACGTCCATCACCTCGAAGCGGTAGCCGCCCCACTCCACCGCATCGGTGCGGCGGGGTACACGGCGCAGGCTCACCATCAGAAA
>JBEGRT010000482.1:0-5675 GCA_041180305.1 Pseudomonadota bacterium | reverse complement strand
ACCCCATGAGCTGGCTTGGCCACCTGACGCTTGATTACCGCCGCGATGGCGAACGCACCACCGCCCACGACCGTCACGACGGCCCCTTGCGGGTGCTGCAGCGGCTGTACCCCGAAGGCCCTGGCGTGTGCCACCACGTGCTGGTGCACCCGCCGGGCGGCATTGTGGGCGGCGATGTGCTGAACGTGCAGGCCACCCTGGCCGAGCACACGCACGCCGTGATCACCACCCCTGGCGCCACACGCTTTTACAAAAGCGGCGGTGCCACGGCCGAACAAAGCCTGGTGGCCCGCGTGGCCGAAGGCGCACGCCTGGAATGGCTGCCGCTGGAAACCATTGCCTACCGGGGCTGCAAGGCCATCAACCGCATGCGTTTCGAGCTGGCGCCCGGCGCCGAGATGATGGGCTGGGACCTGCTGGCCCTGGGCTTGCCCGCCGCCAACGAAGCCTTTGACAGCCCCGACCACGCCGAAGCCTTCTTCACGCAAGAGATCGAGCTGCCCGGCGTGTGGCTGGAACGCGGCACCGTGAAGGCCTCAGACCACCGGCTGCTGGACAGCCCGCTGGGCTGGGCAGGCCACCGGGTCAGCGGCACTTTCTGGTTCGCCACCGGCAGCGCCATGCCCAATGCCCGCCGCCAGTTGCTGCTGGACCTGGCGCGGTCACGCATCGACGCCATGGCCCCTGAAGTGGCCTGTGTGGCCGGGGCCACCAGCGCGCATGAACAGGCGGTGGTGGTGCGGGCCCTGGCCGCGCGGGTCGAGCCCATGATGGGTTTGCTGGCGGCCATCTGGGCCGATTGGCGTCAGGAAGGCTGGCAGCTCACACCCTGCCCGCCGCGGGTGTGGCGCACCTGATCAGACCTTGGCTTCCTGCCACTCCAGGCTCTGTACCTGGTTGCGCCCGCCTTCCTTGGCGGCATAAAGGCCCTGGTCGGCCCGGTCGATCAGCTGCTCCAGCGTGAGCGCCCCGCCCTTGCCCAGTTGCGCCACGCCAAAGCTGGAGGTGATGCGCAGGTTGGGCACTTCCGTGATCGAAGAACCCGCTTCACCCTCGATGGCCGCACGGATGCCCTCGGCCACGCGGGCCGCCTGGTCCAGCTTCAAGCCGGGCAGCAGGATGCAGAACTCTTCGCCGCCATAACGGCACAGCACGTCTTCAGGCCGCATGGCGCGCTTGAGCAGACGCGAAACCTGCTGGATCACCAGGTCGCCCACGGCGTGGCCGTAGGTGTCGTTGAAGTTCTTGAACTTGTCGATGTCGCTCATCAGGCAGCTCAGTGGCTCGCCGTTGGCCTGTGCGTGGGACATCATCTCGTGCGCGCGGTTGAAGAAGGCTCGGCGGTTGAAGCAGCCCGTCATGGGGTCACAGTTGGCCAGCTTCTGCAGTTCGTCGTTCTGCTGCTGGATCTTGTCGCGCGAGGCGTGCAGCTCATTCAGGGTCTGACGCAACTGGGCATTGGCGCGGTCCAGTGCGGTCACGTCGTCCAGGGTGACCAGGCAACCACGCGGGTTGCCGGCGGCGTCCTTGATGGCCGCACAGTTCATCAGCACCCGGCGGTGGGTGCCATCGGGGCTGGTGAGGTCCACCTCGACCCCGATGATGGGTTCGGGCGATTCGATGGCCTGCTTCCACGGCGGCGTGTCGTGCTGCCCGCGAACGCCATCGAGCAACCAGGCCTGGTTGTCGATCTTCTTGCCCAGCAAGGATGCACTGGCCGCGCTGGGGTGCAGGTTGCGAAAGGCTTCGTTGACCATCAGCATGTGGCCATCGAGATCGAGCACGATCAGGCCTTCGGTCAGCGTGTCAAAGGCCACGCGCACGCGTTCGGGGATGGCCTTGGATGGGTCCAGATGCTGCAGCACACGCCGCAGGTACAGGTAGAACGCCACGAAGCAGGCCACACTCAGGATGCCCACCAGTTGCACGGTGGGCTGCTGCAAAAAGCCCATCAGCGTGGTGGCCCAGGGGGAAGTGAAGGCCACTTCCAGTTGCCCCCAGCGGCCCTGCTGGGTGTTCAGTGGCACCACCACATGCGTGATGGTCGACAGACCGCCGGGCGGCTGCTGCCACGCCACGGTGTGCTGCGAGGTGTAGACCAGCAATTTGCCATTGGCCAGGCGCACGCCAATCGAGCGCATGTCCGGGCTGTTGTCGACCACTTGGTCGAACAGACCCTTCAGGCGCTGCGGCTGGGGTGATTCGGCCAGTATCTGTCGCGCCTGCAAGGCCAGGTGCACCGACACCTGTTCGCGCACTGCCAGGGTGATGGTGCGCTGATCAGGCAGCAGCTTGAACACCAGGTCCAGCACCATCAGCAGGCCGACCAGCAAGGAAATCAGCCCCAGCGTGATGCGCGTGGTGGGGCTGACATGCAGGGCCTTGAACTGCGGCAGGCGCATGGGCTCAGGTGCCAGGTTTGGGGGGGGTGCGCGCGCCGCCCAGGTCCAGCTTGCAGCGCAAGCCCGAGGGGATGCGCTGATCCGGATTGGGCAAACTCAGGCGCACGCGAAAACTGTTGGAGGCCGGGTCGATCACGCGGTCGACCAGCACCACGGTGGCATCCAGCGCAGGGAACATGGGCAGGTCGGTGCGAACGCGCGCGACCTGGCCCGGTTGGACCGAACCGAATTGCGAGGCGGGAACGATGGCCTCGACACGCAAGGGGTCGATGCGGGCCACACGCACCACGGGCTCGCGCTCGATGCGTTCACCTTCGGTGCGGTAGCGTTCAACCACGACCCCATCGAAGGGGCTGCGCACTTCACGCTGTTTGAGCTGGGCCGTGCTCAGTTTGAACTCGCGCAGGGCCACGCGGCGCGTTTCTCGGGCCTGGGCCACCCGCTGCTCGGCCACGCGGGCTTCGGCTTCGGCCTGTTCCAGCGCCTGGGGCGACACGAAATTCTGTTTGAGCAGGTCTCGGTTGCGCGTGAGCTTGCTGACCGCCAGCTCGTAAGCGGCCTCGGCCTGGCGCAACTCGGCATCGGCGCCGGCACGCGCTTCGGCCACGTTGGTCGAGGCCTGTTCCACATCATTGGCCAGGCGGGCAATGAGCTGCCCGGCCTTCACCGTGTCCCCACGCTCCACCTTGAGCTTTTCGATCACGCCCACGGCCTGGCTGCCCACATCGGCCACGCGGTCGGGCTCGATGAGGCAGGCCATCGCCTCGGCGCTGTGCGCCGCGGCTGCAGCCAGCATGACCGAACATGCTGCTGTCCACTTCAAGGCCCACGGTTTCACTGCTGGTCTCCTGTTCGGTGCCACACCTGTCACTCCACCCGGGGCATTTCGACCATCTGGCGAAAATCTTGAGGTGACAGGCACAACGTTGCACCACCATGTTCCGCCATGCAACATTCAACGAAAGCCTGAATAAGCGGTCAGAAGCCCCTTCTGCACGGGCCACACCTCACAACCAGTCGTCCTTGCCCGACCAGCGCAACTGCTTGCGCACCTGCTGAGCCGTCAGCAATTGCAGCCAACGCTGGGCACTGGCCTGCCGCCCCTCACGGGACTGAACCCATCGACAGACAGCACGCAGCAGCGCCGGCCAGCGGCTCAGTGGCAACAGGAAGCGGCGCAGCGGGCCCAGCCGGTGGATCAGGGTCTCGTCGTCCAGGCACAGGCAGGTGCTGCACGATCCGGGCTGCCCCTGGCGTGCCGCCCGTCCGATCAATTGCCGGTCGATGCGGGCTGAGGCGTTGAGCCGCGTGTTGATCACATGCAGCCCCCCCTGGCGCAAGGTGTCGGCATGCAGGTGGATGTCGGTGCCGCGCCCGGCCATGTGGGTGGCGATGGTGATGGCACCCGGGCGACCGGCCTCGGCGATCAGGTCTCGCTCGCGGACGCCCTCTTCGCTGTCGATGCGAGCGTTCAGCAAGGTGTGGGGCACACCACGGGCCAGGCACAAGGCCGCCAGAGCTTCGCTGGCCTGCACGGAGTCGGTGCCGATCAGCACGGCCTGTCCAGCCGCCGCTCGCTCAGTGGCCTCGGCCAGCACCCGCTCGCGCTGGGCCGTACGGGTGGGCGCCAGGTGCCAGCCAAGGTCCAGCCGGCGACTGGGCTGGCGCAAGGGCGCTCGCCACACCGGCAGGCCGTACAGGGCCATCAGCTCGCCCCGCTCTTCCCACAAGGTGCCGCTCAGACCACAGAGGCGGTGGTAGCGCGGGAAGAAGGCCTGGTAGGTGGTCTGCGTGAGGGTTTCGGTGTCGGGCGGTAGGGGCAAGCGTTCTTTGAGGCACACCATGTGGTGCAAGCCACGGGACCACACCCGGCCCAGGGCCTGGCGGCCGGTCACACCGTCCACGATCACCACCTCGTCGTCCTGCACCAGGTAATCGACATCACGCTCCAGCGCATGCAGGGCCGTGAGGGCCAGCTGAACCTGCTCTTCCCGAAATCGCGCCAGCCGCCACGGCCCGTCGTGGTGCTGCGTCAGTTGCGCCAGACGGGCTTGCCCCCGGGGGCTGAGGTGCACGCTGCGGGTGGGCTGCACCGTGTAGTGGTGGCCCGCCAGCAGTTGCTGGGCCAGGAACATGGCCACGCGCTGCGGGCGATCACGCCCGGGTGCCATCACGGCCTGCGACAGCACCAGCGGCGTGCAGGCCTCATCGATCAGGATGGAATCGGCCTCGTCCAGGATGGCCAGGCACAGCCCACGCAACACGACCTGATCCTGGGCAGGCTCTTGCGCGCGGTGGGCCAGCGCTGCCTGATCCCGCAGGTGGTCAAACGCCACCTCTCGGGCCGTGACATGCACGATGTCGCAGGCATAGGCGGCACGGCGTTCGGGCGCTTCCATGTCGGCCAGCACGCAGGCTGCACTGAGCCCCAGGGCGTCGTACAGGGGCTGCCAGGCCTGCAGGTCGCGCCGGGCCAGGTAATCGTTGGCGGTCATGGCGTGCACAGGCACGTGCGCCAGCGCCGCCACGGTGGCTGCCAGGGCCACCACCACCGATTTGCCTTCACCCGTGGCCATTTCGACCAGGCGGCCGTCAAGCATCCACCGCGCGGCCAGCCACTGCACATCGTGCACGGCCCAGCCTTTTTGTCGCTGCAGCACCGCCCCGACCGCGGCCATGGCCTGTGCCACCAGCTCGGGGCGCAAGCCACGCATGGCCAGCTGCCCGCGCAGTTGCAGCAACTGCTCGCGAAAACTGCGTTCATCCAGAAAGGCCCAATGCAACAAGCTTTCCTGAATGGACATCAGCCAGCGCTTCTGCCCCACTTGCGGTGGCAGGGCCGGCGCCTGAAGCACCTGACGCAACCACAGCCAGGTCCAGTTCTGGCCATGGTCCGGATAGGGCCTGATCGGGTAGTGCCCATGCACAGGCCCTGGCACCGGCAAGCCGGCCTGCCACAGTCGCCCGCGGGGTACTTCCGAGGCGCTCATGACTGCACGCTGGCGAAATGGCGCAGCATCAGCTGGCGCAGGCGGCGCATGCCCGCACTGCCCAGTGATTCGGGTTGCAGTTCCAGGCGCACCCGGGCCAGGCCCCCTGCACGCGGCAAGGGCTGGATCAGTTCGATGTCGACCACATGCCCGGGCAGCAAGGGGCGCTGGCCCTCGGGGTCTTTCGGGTCAGTGGGCACACGCCCGCCCTTGCGATCGGCCATGGCCGGGCTGGGCAATGCATCGGTGGCCAGGGGCACTTCGCGGTACATGCGCGCAGGAA
>JBEGRT010000481.1:0-3245 GCA_041180305.1 Pseudomonadota bacterium | reverse complement strand
ATCGATGCTGCTTCTCGCATGCGCTTGGCGCAGCCCTTGAGAGCATTTGCCTTCGTCAGAACCGGGGCCTGCGCCGAAGCACTCCCCCCACCCGTCAACTCCTTCATGCTCGCCTTGAACCCCGCCTTGCCGGTGGTCCCGATCTCGATGTTCCCGCCTTCGATCTTGAGGTAGCTGCCGCCGCCGTTCAGCACGATGCGTTCGGGGGCTGAGATCACCACATCCGCGCTGGTGCTCTGCAGGTCGATGCCCTTGAGCGCGGTCAGGCAGAAGGGGCCGCTTTGGGCCTGCACGTTCACGTTGCCGCTGGCGGCGTGCATCTTCAGGCCGGTGTCTAGCACGCCGCGCTGGGCATTCTTGGCTTCGCCACGGGTGAACAGGCTGATGCCGTTTTTCACGGCCAGGGCCTGGTGGCGCTGGGCCAGCAGGTTGGTGCAGCCCTGGGTGGTCAGGCTGGTCTGGCCGCCCACGGCCAGCAGGGTGTGGGCCGGGGTCAGGCTGGCCACATCGGCCGCTGCGTTGATCAGCACATCGGGCCGGCCCAGGGTGGGGATGCGGCCCTGGCCGCCGCCCACGTCGGGGTCGGTGCTGTCCTGGGCCTGCTCGTCTTTCAGGCTGGTCAGGGTGGCTTGCAGGGCCTGGTGGGCCGGCAGCTGGGCGGCCTGGGGTTCGGCGGGCAGGTCGGCCTTGTGCGCTTGCGCGTTGGCCGCCATGGCGCTCAGCAGGCTGGCGTGTTCGGCCAGTTGCTGCTGGGCGTGGTCGGTCTGGGTGGGCTGCCCGCTGGCGCTGCCGGTGCCCTGCGGGCGGGCATGGGTGCTCAGGTGCAGGCCGCTGCCTGCGCGCAGGGCGCCCTGGGCCAGGGTGTGCAGTTCCAGCCCGTGGCCACGGTGGGCCAGGCGCTGGTTGTCGTGCTGTTGCAGCAGGTGGCCCAGTTGCAGCCAGGTCTGGTGCTGGGTGGTGTGGGCCAGCACGCGGCCTTGGCCGGGGGTGTCGTCCAGCACCAGCTGGTTGTGGCCGCCCTGGCCGCTCTGGCTGGTGTCCAGGGCCTGGCTCTTGAAGCCGCTCAGGCTGCTGGTGTGGGCGTGGCCTTCCAGCGCGCCCTGGCGCTGTTCACCAGGGAACCAGGCCGGGGCGTTGCCCGTGGCGTTCACCGCGCCCTGGGCCACTTCGTTGCCCTGCGCGTCGGCCATGCCCTGGCCGTTGTAGGCGGCGCCCACCACCACGGGGCGGTCGACATCGCCTTCCAGGAAGGCCACCAGCACTTCCTGGCCCAGGCGGGGCTGGAACACGCCCCCCCAGTTGGCGCCGGCCCAGCCCTGGGCCACCCGCACCCAGGTGCCAGCGGCATCGTCCCCCGGGGCATTGCTGGCATCGGGCGCGGTGCTGGGGTGGGCCAGGCGGTGGCTGGCCTGGGCGCCGCGCTGCCAGTGCAGCTGCACCTTGATGCGGCCGTCGCGGTCGGTGTGCAGGGGGTCTTGCAGGCCCACCACCAGGGCGGTCTGCAAGCCGCCCAGTGGCGGGTGCTGGTTCAGGGCCTTCGGAGCCGGGCGCACGGGCACCTCGGCCGGCTGTGCCGTGAAGCGGGCTTCGTACAGCGGGGCATCCGGGGCAGAAGCGGTGTTGGAAGTAGGACGGAACGTGCGCGCGGCCGTGCCGCGGCCGCCGAGCAGGCTGCCCAGGCCCAGCAACTGCTGCAGCCCCGCCTTGGCATCGGCGCGCAGGTTGTTGCGGGCCTGGTGCTGCACGCCCAGCACCACGAAGCGGTCGCCCGCATGCCGTGGGTGCTCCAGCAGGTGGAAGCAGGTGGCCGGGGCCAGGGTGCGCACCGTGCCCACGCCTTCGAAGCGCAGGCGTTCGGCGTCGAAGGCCTGCAACTGGCGGGTGGCGGCCTGTTCGGCCTGCTGCGGGGTTTCAAAGGCGTAGGTGCCGGGCTGGTCCACATGCCGCAGGGGCATGGGCTGGTCGTGCGTGCCTGCGCTGTCGGCCTGGGCCTGGTGCGCCTGCACATCGCGGTAATCCCAGCTGGCATGGGCCAGGGTGCTGGGGCCCACGCGGCGCACGGCCTTCCAGCGCGAAATGCTGTCTTCGGGCAGCACGGTGTGCGCCTGGGTGAAGCGCACCTGGGCCTGCGCATTGGGCACCAGGGCCCCGGGGTGGTCGGCGATCACCAGGGTGTGTTGCCCCAGGGCGGGCGTGCCGGGGGCGCCCTGGTGTTCGAACCACGCGAACAGGCCATGGAACTGCAGGGTGCGCTGCAGGAAGGCCAGGTCGGTTTCGTCGTGCTGGCTGTACAGGGACAGCGCCGGGTAGGCGGCCGCATCGGCCAGTTCCCAGCGCACCTGGGGCACCAGCGCGCCCTGGCCCTGGTAGTCGGCCAGCAACTGGTCGACCACGCCTTGCACGCTCAGGCCCTGGAAGGCCCAGGCATCGACCCGGTGCTGCATGAAGGCGGTGAAGGGCTCGGCCACCAGGCGGTAGCGGGCCAGGCCGCCGTCGCTGCCCAGCAGCTCGAAGCGGGTGACGTGGCCATGGAAGGGCCGCAGGGCGGTGCGGCTGTGGGCCGTCAGCAACTCCAGCAGCACGGGCTGGCCCAGCAGGTCCTGCGCCTGCAGGTGGGCCGAGCGGCTCAGGGCCAGCACTTCCACGCGGGTGCCGAAGTGGCCCGACGTGCCTGGTGCGATGTGTTCGTCGATGTGGGCCTCTTCGGCCATCAGCACATCAGGGCCCAGGGGCGTGTGCAGCCGCAGCAGGCGCGTGTGCTGGTGTTCACCGTGGCTCGACAGAAAGGCCAGCACCTCGCTGACCAGGCGCGAAGTGTCGGCCCCCAGCAGGGGCTGGAGGTCGGAAAGGTCGGTCATGCGGCCTGCCCTGAAATGTGTGTTTGGAATCGGGTGCAGACCTTACCGGAAAACACCCCGGGCAGCGCCCGGTCTCCCTCCCAGGGGGGCCGCCCGCCCGGGGTGAAAGTGCAAGCAAATGTGTGGTGTTGGGCCGGGTGTGAACCCGCGGGGCCCACCGGGCGTTGGCGGGGTGGGCTGTGGTGTTTTCCGAAAAGCCCGTGTGAGGGGCGCGTCACACACGTTGACAAGTGCATGGCCTTTGGCACACTGGCTTCAAGGACTCGGTATGAATTCCGCCCCAAACCCACGCCAGCCCGTGGTGCTGGTGCCGGCTTGCCAGCGCGTGCTGGGCCGTCACCCCTTCCATGTGGCCGGTCAGAAATACGTTGACGCCATCCGCCTGGC
>JBEGRT010000480.1:0-8402 GCA_041180305.1 Pseudomonadota bacterium | reverse complement strand
GGGCGCCGGGGCCAATGCGGCGGCCACCGCCTGCAGGTTCAGGGTCTGCACCCCGCGCGGCTGTTCGGCCGTGCCCAGGGTCAGCAGGCCGCGTGTGTGCAGCGCCTGCTGCAGTGGGGGCATGCCGCGGGTCTGGCTCTGGTGGATGGGGGCGTGCCGCCACTGCGCCGATTCAATGCCCAGCACGGCTTCGACCTCCAGGGCCAGCAGGCCAGCCGGGGCCTCCAGCAAGAGCAGGCGGGTATCGGGGCTGCAGGGCGGCCTGGGCAGCCCGCACAGCATGGGCAGGCTGAACATGGGCACCACTTGCTCCCGATGATTCATCAGGCCGACGCGGGCATCGCCTGCGCGTTCGATCGGGGTGTGTTCCGGTGGGAAGGGCAGGATCTCACGGATGCAACGCAGGGGTGAAGCGATTTCCACCCCGACCCGGTAGGTCAGGAACACCTCGGCCAGCGCGCGCTGGTCCTGGCGTGCGGCCTGCGTGGGACTGCCATGCACCGTGGCCATGCTGGTCACGGCCTCCATGTTCACCAGGCGTTCGCCGTCAATCTTCAGGAATTCGCCCAGACCTTCCACGGGCAGCATGCCCAGAAAGTGTTCGGGGTGCTCGAAGGCGATCGCCGGCACGGGGCGCAGGGTCTGGTCGTCCTGGCGTGCGATGCGGCTGACCTGTCTGACGAGCAGGCCCACCATCTTCTGCCGCACCTTCAGCACCAGCACCTGGCGGTTGTCGCGCAGCACCGTGTGGCCCAAGCCCAGCAGGTCGAGCACATCTAGCACGGCCAGCTTGCGGCTGTCGTCTTCCACCACGCCGATGCAGGCGCGTGCGGGGCTGAAGCGGGTGCCCATGCTGTCGAGGTGGATCACGGTGTCCACCAGGTCGGCGTGCAGGCACAGCCGGGTGGTGCCAACCTCGAACATCAGGTAGGGGCTCCATTGCTGGTGCACCCGCCGCATGGCCAGTTCGGCCGCGCGGTCAGCCACCCGCGTGAGCGGCACTTCGGCCAGCTGCATCACGCCATCCAGGCACAAACCGCTGATCACGCGTCGGCCATCGTCCAGTGAAAACACGTCACGGATCAACGGGGGCGCCTGTGAGCGCAATACTTCCACCGGCAGGCTGCCCTGGCTGGGCACCGGAACCACTTCACCCAGGCTGTCCACCCGCAGTCCGAACACGTAGCCCTTGTGGTGCAGGATGATCACCCGGTGGTCTGCGTGGGTGCCGGTGCACGGCAGGCCCAGGGCAGGGCGCAGGTCGAGCACTGTGATCAGCTCCTGGCGCACATCGATGCCACCGGCCACATGCGGTGACGGCGTTGGCAGGCGGCTCAGGTGTTCGGGCTCATCAATGGCCTCGCGAAGGCATTGCACAGGCACGGCCAGCTCCATGGGCCCGATGGTGAACAGGCCGACCGTGGGGGAGGGGACCGCGTGGGTCATGGCCTCATGCCGAGGTGGTTTCACCCTGGGTGGCGGTCAGCAGGCTCGACACCATCGACTCCACCTTCTGCGAGGCTTCTGACTGGCCGTGACAGGCCTGATGAACGCGCTCGATGGCATCCCCGATCTCCTTCATGGCCAGGGCCATCACGTCGTAGGCCTTGCCGCTGGCCTGCACGGCTTCAGCCCCATGGGCCACGCGTTCGGTGGTCTGCTCGATCAGGCGGGTCACATCGCGGGCCGATGCGGCAGAGCGCTCTGCCAGCTTGCGCACTTCGGCCGCCACGACCGCAAAGCCCAAGCCATGCTCGCCGGCTCGAGCGGCTTCGATGGCAGCGTTGAAAGCCAGCAGGTTGGTCTGGCTGGCGATGTCGCTGATGACGCCCACGATCGCACGCACCTCTTCGGACGACTGACGCACTTTCTCCATGGTCTGGATGGAGGTGCCCAGGGTCTGCCGCCCATGGTCGGTCTGCAGCGTGGTGTGGGTGATCAGGCGGTGCGCCTCGTCGGTGCTGCGAGAAATCATGGTGATGTTCTCGAACAGGGTGCGCATGGCGGCGTCCATCTGCGCGGTCTGCGAGGTGATGCGCTCTTCCAGGGACACTTGTGCCGTGATGTCGGTGGCGTACTTGATGATGCGAACGATCTGGCCTTTGGGGTCGAGGATGGGGTTGTATGAGGCCAGCAGCCACACCTTGCGCCCGTATTTGCCGACGCGCTGGAAGCGCCCCGACACGAATTCGCCCTTGTTGAGGCGGTTCCAGAAGTCGCGGTAGTTGGTGGAGACGACGTGCTCGGGCGAGCAGAACATCGAATGGTGCTTGCCTTGCAGCTCGCGCAACGCATAGCCCATGGTTTCGAGGAAGTTGTCGTTGGCCGTGATGACGTTGCCGTCCAGGTCGAACTCGATGACGGCCTGGGCCCGATGAATGGCCGTGATGCGGCCTTCGTTTTCGGCCGTGCGTTGCTTCGATTCGGTGATGTCGGTGGCGAACTTCACCACCTTGAAGGGCTTGCCGTTGAGGTCCAGGATGGGGTTGTAGGTGGCTGCAATCCAGACCTCACGCCCCCCTTGGGCCACCCGCTTGTATTCGCCGCCATGGAATTCGCCGCGGCCCAGTCGGTCCCAGAACTCGTTGTAGGTGGCGCTGGTCACGGTGGCTTCATCACAGAACATGCGGTGGTGGCGGCCCACCACATCGTCTTCCCGGTAGCCCATCAGGCGCAGGAAGTTGTCGTTGGCGGTCAGCACACGGCCTTCCATGTCGAACTCGACCATGGCCTGTGAACGCCCGACCGCGTTGATCATGCCTTCGAACTCGACCGTGCGTGACTTGCTCTCGGTGACGTCCTGGGCGAACTTCACGATCTTGCAGGGCCGCCCGCTGGCATCGAGGATGGGGTTGTAGGTGGCCTGGATCCACACATCCCGCCCGTGTTTGGTGATGCGCCGGAACTCACCGCTCATCGATTCGCCACGTGCCAGCGCGGCCCAGAACTCGGCATAGCTTTCCGTCTTGACCTGGGCCGGGTCGCAAAACACCATGTGGTGTTTGCCCACGATCTCGGCCTCGCTGTAATGCATCAGGCGCAGGAAGTTGTCGTTGGCCGAGATCACGTTGCCGTTCAGGTCAAACTCGACCACGGCCTGCGTGCGGCCGATGGCCTCGACCTTGCCCTGGTGGTCGTTGTTGCGCACCTTGATCGCCGTGATGTCGGTGGCGAACTTGACCACCTTGATCACACGCCCGTCGACATCTGTGATGGGGCTGTAGTTGGCCTGGATCCAGATCTCGCGCTTGTCCTTGCTCAGTCGCTTGAATTCGCCATTGAAGTACTGGCCGGCCTGAAGCTTGTTCCAGAACTCTCTGTAGTCGGGTTGAGCGACATAAGCTGGCTCGCAGAACATGCGGTGGTGCTGACCGGACACCTCGTCCGCCTTGTAACCAAAGAGGTTCAGGAAATTTTCGTTGGCCTGCAGGATGGTGCCGTCAGTCGCGAATTCGATGACGGCCTGTGCGCGGCTCAGGGCCTTGACCTTGCCTTCATGATCGGCATGTCGCAGCCGCTCGGCGGTGACGTCATAGGCAAACTTCACGACTTTCACCGGCTGCCCGTACATGTCCAGAATGGGCGTGTAAGACGACCAGATCCAGAAAGGATCTCCGTTGCGCTTGATCCGCCGGTACTCGCCAGAAAACTGATTGCCCGCCTTGAGGTCGCTCCAGAACTGCTTGTAGGCCTGGCTGTTGGTCCAGGTGTCATCGCACAGGATGGCGTGCTTCTGCCCGATCAGCAGGTCACGCGGATAGCCGGTGAGCTCGCAAAACTTTTCATTGGCATCGAGGATGGTGCCATCCATGCCAAATTCGATGGTCGCCTGCACTCGCTTGATGGCCTGCAATTGCGCATGTGCTTCGTGCATTTCCGACGAGCGGTTGGAGATGTTGGCGGCGATGCCTTGAACCAGCAGGCTGCCATCGGCCCCTTCCAGGGGGCATAACACCACCTTGAGCTTGCTGGGCGGCACGCCTTCGCGGCTGATCGAACATTCGAAGGCCACGGTCTGCCCATCCTGGGCGTTTCGCATGGCGACTTCGAAGGCATGGCGCGAGCTGGCATCGTGCATGTAGCTGGCAAGGCTCTGCCCCTGCCAGGTGGTTTGCCTGTCCATCAGCAGGGCTTTGCGCAGGCCTTCGCTGCCCTCAACCAGCTGGCCGGTCATGTCCAGCGTGAAGGTCACGTTCATGATGCCCGCTGCATTCAGGCCACGCCAGATGGCACGCAGCTGAGATTCGCTCAGGCTTGATTCTTCTTGGATGTTCTGTTCTGCGCTCATGGGCACCTCGACGATCTGTGTGCTGGCGTCAGCGAAAACCGCCAGGCAATGATTCGCATCATGTACAGCCCTGACGTCTTATGCGCATCGCGAACCGTTCGAACGCGGGACAAATCCACGCAAGGCCGATGGTCTTCAGGGCTCAGGGCAGGTGCAGGGCAAAGCAGGTGCCTCCCTGTGGGGGGCTTAGAAGCTCGATGTGGCCGTGCACATCGCCTGAACAGTGGGCTTGCGCCACGGCCTGGCACAAGGCGGTGCCCAGGCCGGTGTTGCGTTCGGGGATGGCCTCGGGCTGCAGGGGCGCCTGCCCCAACCCGGGGCCGTCGTCCTGCACGGTCAGGACCAGGCACCCTTGCGCGGTGTGGCAGCCCAGCACGATGCGCTGGCTGGCAAAGCGCGCCGCGTTGTGCAGGGCTGCATCCAGCGCCAGGCGAACCAGCCGCCGGTCGAAATACCAGAATGGGGGGGCATCAGCGGCCGCTGCCAGTTCCACCTGAAGCGGCCTGCCTTGTTGCTGAAGGCGGCCTTGCCACTGCCGGGCGATGTGGCCGAGGAAATCGGTGGGCGATTCGTCCTCGCACAAGGGGCGCAGCTCTCCGCTCTCGGCGGCATACAGGGTCAGGAACTGGACGAATTCTTCACGCAATGTCTGGCATTGCCGAAGCGCCTGTTCGCTTGCCGTGCGCGGGTCAGGCCCTTCGGCCTGGCTCATGGCTTGCAACTGGGCCTCCAGCCCGCCCAGCGCGTTCTTGAGGTCGTGCGCGATCAGTGCGAGGGCCTGGCTCATGCCGCCGCCTCAGTGGGCTTCCGCCTGTTCGAGGGCCCCCACCGTTTCGCGGAAATAGCGCCGCATGGCGATCACCCGATCGTGTCCGGGCAGGAGCTTTTCCAGCCGGGTCAGATACGTGCGGATCCTGTCCATGCGGTCGGCATTGAGATCCTTCTTCAGGCGCAGGGCCATGCAATTGATCTGAGCTGCCTGCAGCAGCACGCCGGTGTTTTCCGGGTAGTCGCGCACGGCCTGCTCGATCATGGCCACAGCCTCGTCGATCTGGCTGTCGCGCAGCAGTTTGCGGGCGTCTGCCACCTTGCGCTCCAGGCCCGCCGTGGCCGATTCGATCACCGAGGCGATCTTGTCCTCGTGCCCGGTGTCGCGCAGGGCCTTGCCGATCATCTGCTTGATGCGACGGTTTTCGTGGTCGGCGCTGATGGCGCTTTCCAGCAGCTTGAGGCCGGCGTCTTCGTTGCCACTCATGATCTCGGCCTTGGCCAGGGCCACGGTGGCGAAGTCGGCCTTGCCCTTGCGCATGGTTTCGCGGGCCTTGGCCAGCGTCTTGATGGCCTGCTCGGTCTGGCCTGTGCTCAGTTCGGCCTGGGCCTGAACCGCCAGCGACACCGAGCCGAAGCTTGGACTGCCCTTGAAGGCGGTTGCGGCCTCACCCAGCACCTTGAGGGCTTCGCTGCCTTGCCCCTGGTCCACCAGGGTCTGGGCCAGCAACAGGCTGTCTTGCGGCTGGGCCACGACCGAGCCCTTGCTGGCCTTGGTGGCCTTGCTCAAGGCCTCGCGGGCGGTGTCCAGGTCACCATTGCGGTAGGCGCTTTCGCCCAGGATGCGTTGCCTTCGTGCCGACGGAATGACGTTGGCCGCATCGCGCAGCACCCACATGGCGCCTTCCGGGTCGCCGGTGGCTTCCATGGCCTCGGCAATGACGTCGTAGGCCGCGACGTTCTTTTCGCCATCGCGCGTTTCGATGATGTCCTGTGCCAGCTGGCGGGCCTGCTCGAACTGACCGGCGGCCTTGTGCGCGCGGGCCAGCCCCAGCTGGGCCCAGATCAGGTCACGTTTGACATCCAGGGCCGCGCGGTACACCGCCTTGGCATCTTCATGGCGGCCCAGCTTCAGCAGCACCTGCCCCTTGGACTGCAGGGCGCTCATGCCCCAGCGGTTCTTGCTGGCCAGCACCTTGTCGCATTCGGCCAGCGCACCCGGCAGGTCTTCGCGGGCCAGGCAGGTGTTGATGCCCAGCAGCGCATCGCGCTTTTCCAGCGAGGCTTTCAGGCGTTCTTCGATGTCGGTGGCGGTGCAGGGCTTGAGCAGGTAGGCATCAGGGTGCTGTTCGGTGGCGGCAGCCACCGACGAATATCCGCTTTCGGCCGTGATCATGAAGAACAGGGTGTCGGGCGGCAGCAGCTGTTCTTCACGCAGGTACTCGAACAGCTGCTGGCCGTCGGTCCGGGCGTTCAGGTTGTAGTCGCACAGAATCAGGTTGTAGCGCCGTGCGCGCACCAGGCGGACCGCATCTTCCGGAGTGGCGCAAACCTCGACCTTGGTGATGCCGATCAGTGCCAGGTGGCCACGCAGCGTGCTTTGCTGTGTGGCCATGTCATCGATGACAAGCGCGGTGAGGTTCGAATAGGGCGTGACGACAGTGGCCATGGTTCAACACATTCCCGGTGAAAACTGCGTGCTGCTGTGCCGTTCGTCGACTGCAGCGAGCGGCGCCACCGGTGATCGCTGTCGCCGGTTCGTTTCATATCGGAAGAAACCCCAGCCGACTTGAGTCAGGCTCGCAGCCGAAGCTCGCCAGGCTTTCTTTTCCCATGGCGAAACAGCGGGGGCAGGGAATCGGCTCCGCTCCAGTGGGCCTTGAGTTCACTCAGCGTGGCTTGCAGGGTATCGGGCAGGCTGATGTGGGCAGCGTGCCGCTGGTAGATCGCTTCGGCCAGTTCCAGCATGCGAAGGTTCAGGGTGGTGCGCGCCCGGTTCAGCAGCATTTCCAGCGCGTGCTGGGCCTGGCCGGCCATCGAGTGGCTGAGGGCCTGCTCGGCCAGCAGTCGGGTTTCCCGGTGCTGGGCTGAAAAAATGTCACGCACATCGGTGTCAGGCGCGCATGCCAGCTCCAGCAGGTGTGTGCTGGTGTTGCTGTGACAAAAGCGTTCGGCGAGCAGCGTCACCCAGGTGTCGTGCTCCGGCAGGCACATGTTGTTGCGGCTCAGACGGGTGAGCAGCGATGCGGCGTTGCAGCCAGCCTCCAGGTCGAAATCGGGCAGCATCTGGTCGGCCATGTACAGCCGCGTGCTCTCGATGGCTTGTCGGTTGTCGCGTTCGTCCAGCGCCAGCAGGGCGCGCAGCAAGTGCGTTTGCCGGATGCGCCGGCCCAGGTCGTCCGGGTCGTCGTCGAACACGTCCATCAATGATTTGTATGCCGCTTCCACTGCGGGTGTGTGCTGCTGGTCGAAGGCCATCAGCCCGAGCAGCACCAGGGTCTGTGTGTCGAACAGCTTGCCCCCGCCATCGCTCATGGCGCTGAGCTGCTGGGCTTTTCGCAGGGCCTGGCGGGCCAGGTCATGCTGCCCCAGGTAGAACGCCAGGCTGCCCATCTTCTGCAGCCTCGGGATGGATTGCGGGGTGAGTTCCACCGCCTTGTGGCAGGTGGCCAGGGCCACCGTGAGCTGCCCGGCTTCCACCTGGGCCCTGGCCAGGATGTCGAAGGCATCGACACATTCGGGTTGCTCCGCCGTGAGCTGTTCGAGGTTTTCAGCGGCGCGGCGGTGCTGCCCTTGTTCCATCTGCGCACGTGCCACGCCCATGCGCGCCCAGGGCACGGCCTGGTGGTCGCACACGGCGGCGAACATCTCCTGGGCTTCGGCATGACGGCGCAAGCGCAGCATCAGCTCTGCGCCGATGCGCGCCGCGTACAGCCAGTAGGCCTTGCGGGCATGAAAGCGCTCCGCGCACAGTTCAGCGGCTCGGTCAAGTTCCCGATGCTGGATGGCATGGAAAATTTCGGACAGGGCCTCTTTGCGCAGCCGGATCAGGGTCAGGCGTTCGCTGAGGTCGGCCAGCCGGTGGGGCTTGAGCAGGTAGCTGTCCAGGGCCGACTCTGCGGCTTCGGCCACCCGGTGGTAGCTGTTCTCCGCGGTGACCATGACCACACTGGTCGACAGCGGCAGCAAGTTGGCGGCGCGCATCTCCTCGATGAGCTGCTGCCCGGAACCGCGCTGCCCTTCGAAGTGGTAATCGCACAGCAACACGTCGTAGCGCCGGGTGCGCAGCAGGCGCCGCGCGTCGCTGAGCAGGCTGGTGGCCGTGATGTCGGGGATGTCGAGGGTC
>JBEGRT010000479.1:0-3199 GCA_041180305.1 Pseudomonadota bacterium | reverse complement strand
GGCATCAAACAACCCAACCGCAACCTGCTGCTGTACCGCGACCCCACCGTTGATGGCCTGAAGACCGGCTACACCGACGCTGCCGGCTACTGCCTGATTGCCACCGCCAAACGCCCTGTGCCTGGCAACCCAGGCGCCACCCGCCGCCTGCTGAGTGTGGTGGTGGGCACGGCGTCACCCGAAGCCCGCGCCAACGAAAGCCAGAAGCTGCTGAACTGGGGCTATGGCGCCTTCGACGTGGTCAAGCTGTTCGACGGTGCGCAGGGCGTGGCCACCGCCCCCGTGTGGAAGGGCGCCTCCAACACCGTCAAGCTCGGCCGCACCCAGCCGCTGGTGGTGGTGGTGCCCCGTGGCCAGGCGGGCCAGATCAAGACCAGCGTGGTGCGCCAGGACCCGCTCATGGCCCCCTTGACCCGTGGCCAGAGTGTGGGCACGCTGAAGGTGCAGCTTGGCGGGCAGACCTGGCAGGAAGTGCCCCTGCAGGCCCTGGATGCCGTGCCCAGCGCCGGCTTCTTCGGCCGCGCCTGGGATGCCATGCGCCTGGCCATTCAGTGACCCACCTTCGGAGCCTGCCCATGACCACCCCCCAGATCCCGCCCGAAGAGTCGCTGATCGAGTACCCCTGTGACTTCCCCATCAAGGTGATGGGGCCGCACACCGAGGTCTACATCGAGGAAATCGTGGCCCTGGTCGTCACCCACGCCCCCGGCTTCGATGCCGCACAGGCCCTGGTCCGCCGCCCCAGCAGCACCGGCAAGTACATCGGCCTGACCCTCACGGTGCGCGCCCACAGCCGCGAACAGCTGGACAACATCTACCGCGCCGTGACCGGGCACCCGCACACCAAGTACGTGCTCTGACCGTTTTCCCCTCCCGTTCAGGGTGGTCGGCCTGCCGAAAACCCTGAGCCACCCCCCGCATACAATCGTTGACCGCCCGGGCCGTTGCCGGGCCAAAGGATCCTGCCGTGTTCATTTCCAATGCTTATGCCGCCGATGCGGCCGCTTCTTCCACCAGTGGCCTGATGGGCATGCTGCCCCTCGTCCTGATGTTCGTGGTCATGTACTTCCTCATGATCCGCCCCCAGATGAAGAAGCAGAAGGAAACCCAGGCCATGCTGTCGGCCCTGGCCAAAGGCGATGAAGTCGTCACCCAGGGCGGCCTGGTCGGCAAGATCAGCAAGATCGACGAAACCTATGTGTCGCTCCAGGTGGCGGCCGGCACCGAACTGCAGGTGCAGCGCGTGGCCATCATCCAGGTGCTGCCCAAGGGCACCCTGAAGTAATCAAAGGTCGGACATGAACCGTTACGCCTGGTGGAAATACCTGCTGATCGCCACTGCGCTGGTGATCGGCACCCTCTACAGCCTGCCGAACTTCTTCGGTGAAGCCCCGGCCGTGCAGCTGTCCAGTGGCAAGTCCACGGTCAAGCTGAGCACCGACGACCGCGCCCGCGTGGAATCGGTCCTGACGGCTGCAGGCGTCACGCCTGATTTCGTCGAATTCGAAGGCGGCTCCATCAAGGCCCGGTTCAAGGACACCGACACCCAGCTCAAGGCGCGTGACGCCCTGACCAAGGCCTTCAACCCTGATGCGTCTGACCCTCGCTACATCGTGGCGTTGAACCTGCTGTCGCGCTCGCCCCACTGGCTGCGCAGCCTGCATGCCGCGCCCATGTACCTCGGCCTGGACCTGCGCGGTGGCGTGCACTTCCTG
Organism: Pseudomonadota bacterium; assembly: GCA_041180305.1. GTDB lineage: Bacteria > Pseudomonadota > Gammaproteobacteria > Burkholderiales > Burkholderiaceae_C > Aquabacterium. The sequence continues at coordinate 1,484 of JBEGRT010000479.1, read as the reverse complement.
ATGCAGGTGGACATGCGTGCCGCCGTCACACAGAAGGTGGAAAGCCTGTCGGGTGACCTGCGCACCTTGCTGCGCGACAAGGACCTGCGCCACGGTGGCATCCGCCGCGATGGCGACAACCTGGTCATCCGATTCCGCGATGAGGCCACCCGCAAGGCCGCCAGCAATGTCGTGATGGACAGCCTGCCCGACCTGATCTGGACGCCCGGCACCGACGCCAGTGGCGACCTGAGCCTGCAAGGGGTGCTCAAGCCCGATGCCTTGCGCAAGATCCAGGACCAGGCGCTCAAGCAGAACATCACCACCCTGCACAACCGGATCAACGAACTCGGCGTGGCCGAACCCGTGATCCAGCAGCAAGGTGCAGACCGCGTGGTCGTGCAGCTGCCCGGCGTGCAGGACACCGCCAAGGCCAAGGACATCATCGGTCGCACCGCCACCCTGGAAGTGCGCATGGTCGATGATGGCGCCGAGGCCCAGGCCGCACTGGCCGGCGGTTCCGTGCCGTTCGGTGCCGAAAAGTACCAGGAGCGTGGCGGCATGCCGCTGATCGTCAAGCGCCAGGTGGTGCTGACCGGCGACAACCTCAACGATGCCCAGTCAGGCTTCGATGAGAACCAGGAGCCAGCCGTGCACCTCACGCTGGATTCGCGCGGCGCCCGCATCTTCCGCGACGTCACCCGCGAGAACGTGGGCAAGCGCATGGCCATCCTGCTGTTCGAAAAGGGCAAGGGCGAAGTGGTCACGGCCCCGGTCATCCGCGGTGAAATCGGCGGCGGGCGTGTGCAGATCTCCGGCCGCATGACGCCGGAAGAAGCCGCCGACACGGCCCTGCTGCTGCGCGCCGGTTCGCTGGCCGCCCCGATGGAAATCATCGAAGAACGCACCGTGGGCCCCAGCCTGGGCGCCGAGAACATCGAAATGGGCTTCAAGAGCCTGGTCTACGGCTTCTGCGCCGTGGCGGTGTTCATGTGCATCTACTACATGCTGTTCGGCGTGTTCTCCACCGTGGCCCTGGCCGTGAACCTGCTGCTGCTGGTGGCCGTGCTGTCCATGCTGCAGGCCACCCTGACGCTGCCCGGCATCGCGGCCATCGCCCTGACCCTGGGCATGGCCATCGACTCGAACGTGCTGATCAACGAACGCGTGCGGGAAGAGTTGCGCAATGGCGCGCCGCCGCAGTCGGCCATCGCCGCCGGTTACGACCACGCCTGGGCCACCATCCTCGATTCGAACGTGACCACCCTGATCGCTGGCGTTTCGCTGCTGGCCTTCGGTTCGGGCCCCGTGCGCGGCTTTGCCGTGGTGCACTGCCTGGGCATTCTCACCTCGATGTTCTCGGCCGTGTTCTTCTCGCGCGGCCTGGTCAACCTCTGGTACGGCCGCCAGAAGAAGCTGAAGTCGGTGCTGATCGGCCAGGTCTGGACGGGCGGCGCGAAGGTGCCGGGCGACGAGCTGCCCGTGCCCGACGACCTCGTCGCCGA
>JBEGRT010000478.1:0-2799 GCA_041180305.1 Pseudomonadota bacterium | reverse complement strand
AAAGACACTGAGCGCCGCAACCCCGCGCAGTGCGTCAAGAAAATTTTTATGCATACGTATCCCTCAACGGGATATTTTGACTCAGCCTGAACGGTGCTCAGGCCATGAACCCCAGATCTTTGACCGGAAAGTTTTTCAGGTTCGTGAAAATCGCGTCAGGGTTGCTCACCCCGAACCAGTTGGCCAGGGTGGCGCCCATCTGGTCCACCGAGGTGGTGGGCAGCATCACGCCATTGAGCAGCAGGTCGTCGCTGGCGAAATGGTTGTCGCTGGTGTTCTTGTTCACCAGCCTGGGGAAGGTGCCGTGAATGCGGCCTCCGCGCACCGCCCCGCCCAGGATGAAATGGTGCGCGCCCCAGCCGTGGTCGGTGCCGTCGCCATTGCTGGTGAAGGTGCGCCCGAAATCCGAGGCCGTGAAGGTGGTGACCTGGCTGCTCATGTCGCCGCCGGGCATGTTGCGCAGGGTCTGGTCGAAGTAGGCCAGCGCGTGGTCCAGCTTGCCCATCAGTTCGGCATGGTTGCTGTTCTGGTTGTCGTGCAGGTCGAAGCCCGACATCTGCACAAAGAACACCTGCCGCCCCACGCCCAGGCTGGCGCGTGCCGCGATCATGCGCGCCACCATCTGCAGTTGGCCGGCCAGGGCGTTGTAGGTGGCTTCGCCTGCCAGGTTGGTGTATTTGAGCTGGGTGTCGGGGCCAAAGGGCGCATTGGCCGCGGGGTAGGGCGCCAGCGCCGTGCTCAGGGCGGTTTCGGCCACGATGCTGCGTTCGGCCACGGCGCCCAGGTCGGCCATCAGCACGTGCTGGGCCCGCGCCTGCGCGGTGCCACCGGCGCCAGGCACCAGGCCATTGCTGGCGATGCGGCGCACGGCTTCGGCCACCTTGGGCGAGCCGTACACATGGGTGCCCCCCATCTGGATCGCGCCTGTGGGTGCCAGCTGGTATTGCTTGACCTGCTGGCCCGTCAGCCACACGGCATTGCTGCCCACCGACACCGAGGCATACAGGCTGTTGCGGTTGCGGCTGCCGTCAAAGGCGTCGACCAGCTGCCCGCCCCAGCCGGTGGCGCTGCCTTCTGGGCGCAACGATTGCCAGGTGGTCTGCTGGTCGTTGTGCGAAAACAGTTTGCTGGGCAGCTTTGCGCCCGATGCGGGCAGCTGCCCGCGGTCGAGCAGCAGGTAATCGGCCTTGGTGGTGGGTTGGATCAAGGGGCCCACGTTGGCCAGCACGGCCAGGCGGCGGTCGGTGTTGAACAGGCCCGCCAGCAGCGGCAGCTTGGGGTGCAGTGCAAAGCTTCGCCCTGGCACGCCCACCACGGGCGACAAGGCCAGCACACCGCCCAGCGCTTCCGGGCTGCCCGCTGTGGCGCCTGCCACGGGGGCGGTGCCCGGTGCCTTCAGGGCAATGGGGCTGGGCTGCTGGTTGCGCACGGCCTGGTAGGCGGCCCAGGAATCGGGGTCGGTGGCCAGCACGGTGTTGAAGCTGTCGTTGCCGCCGTACAGGAACACGCACACCAGGGCCTTGTAGTCGGTGGCTGTCTGGCTACCGGCCTGGCCCATGGCCAGCATGGAGGCCCAGGCGGCGCTGCTTTGCAGGAAATGGCGTCGGTGCATCATGGCCTGGCGGTCCTCACTTCTGTACCAGGAACTCTGGCGACACCACGGTCAGCAGCAGGGCGGTTTTCAGGCGGTTGAGCACCTGTGCATCGGTCGGTGGGCTGCTCAGGGGCAGGGCTTCGACCGTGGCCTTGATGTCGGCCCGCAGCGCCGGGCTGAGGGTGCCGTACAGCAGCTGGGTGTTGACCAGGTCGAGCAGGGCCTGGGTGTCGGGGCGCCGTGCCACGGCCAGCCAGGGGTGCTCGGTGCCCAGCGTGTAGGCCATGCGCACGTCTTGCCGGTTGGTGCCTTGGGCATTGACCTGCCACCGCCCGAAGCCACCCTGGATGGTGTCGCGCATGTGGTTCACGTAGCCGGCCGCCGTGCTTTCATTGACGATCTGCATTTCAGGGGCGACCAGGTCGCGCTCAGACGACTGGCTGCGCGGGTGCACATAGCCCGGGCGGAAGAAGTTGAACACCGAGGGGGCCCGCAAGGGTGATTGCCCCAGCTGGCTGGCGGCGTCGGTGCTGTCGATCAGGTAGGCGCCCGAGTCGGAGGCCGTGCCTGCGGCGCGCAGCAGGGCAGTGGCACGCAAGATGGGTTCGCGCACTTTGCCAAACGTGAGGCTTTCAGTGGCGCCGGCGTGGTCGCGGGCTTCGGGGTCGGTCAGGATGGCCTTGACCATGGCCCCCAGGTTGCGGCCACTGAGCAGGAATGCGGCCGATACGCGGGCCACATAGGCCGGGCTGGGGTTGCTGGTCACCAGGCGCTGGATGAGCTGGCGCCCCAGGAAGGGCCCCACGTTGGCGTGGTTGGCCAGGTGGTCCAGCGCGGCATCGAGGTCGGCTTGCGGGTCGGCGGTGTCGCGCGCGGGCAGGGTCAGCCCCAGGAACTTCTTGGGCCCGGTGTTGCTGTGGTGCCGGGCGTAGCCCACCATCTCGGTGGTCCAGACGTCGTAGCTGGGGTTGCTGTGGTTGGCGCCCCACTTGAAGCAGTTGTCGGTCAGGCCGTCGGGGCAGTTGAAGCTGAAGCCGGTGAACACCTTGGCCAGGCCGGCCACGTCGTCGGCCCGGTAGGTTTCGATGGCTTGACCGCTGGCGTTGGTGCGCTGGGTGCCATCGGCTTGCAGTTCATACAGGCCGATGGAAAACAGCTGCATCACCTCGCGGGCGTAGTTCTCATCGGGCACGCGCCCCGTGCTG
>JBEGRT010000477.1:0-5609 GCA_041180305.1 Pseudomonadota bacterium | reverse complement strand
TCAACCTGCGAGTGTCCTTCCCCCATGCGTACCGCCGACCAGATTCGTCAGGAGTTCATCGACTTCTTCGTGTCGAAGCACGGGCATACGTTCGTGCCGTCGAGCCCGGTCGTGCCGTATGACGACCCGACGCTGCTGTTCACCAACGCCGGCATGAACCAGTTCAAGGACGTGTTCCTGGGCTTTGACAAGCGCTCGTACAGCCGCGCCACCACCTCGCAGAAGTGCATCCGCGCCGGCGGCAAGCACAACGACCTGGACAACGTGGGTTACACCGCACGGCACCACACCTTCTTCGAGATGCTGGGCAACTTCAGCTTCGGCGATTACTTCAAGCATGACGCCATCAGCTATGCCTGGGAATTGCTGACCACGCAGTTCAAGCTGCCCAAGGACAAGCTGTGGGTCACCGTCTACTCGGAAGACGACGAGGCCTACGAGATCTGGAACAAGGTGGTGGGCGTGCCCGCCGAGCGCATCGTGCGCATCGGCGACAACAAGGGCGGCCGCTACATGTCCGACAACTTCTGGATGATGGGCGACACGGGCCCTTGCGGCCCCTGCACCGAGATCTTCTATGACCACGGCCCTGAAGTCGCTGGCGGCCCCCCCGGCAGCCCCGATGAAGATGGTGACCGCTACATCGAGATCTGGAACAACGTCTTCATGCAGTTCAACCGCACCGAAGACGGCGTGATGCACCCGCTGCCCAAGCCCTCGGTGGACACCGGCATGGGCCTGGAGCGCATTGCCACCGTGCTGCAGGGCAAGCACAGCAACTACGAAATCGACCTGTTCCAGAACCTGCTGGCTGCGGCACGCGCTGCGGTCACGGCCGCTTCGCCCAGCGCCGACGGCTTTGACGCCAACAGCCCCTCGCTGAAGGTGATCGCCGACCACATCCGCGCCTGCTCGTTCACCGTGGCCGATGGCGTGATCCCCAGCAACGAAGGCCGTGGCTACGTGCTGCGCCGCATCACCCGCCGCGCCATCCGCCACGGCTACAAGCTGGGCGCCCGCACCCCCTTCTTCCACAAGCTGGTCGCGGCCCTGACCGCCGAGATGGGCGAGGCCTACCCCGAACTGCGCCAGAACGAAAAGCGCATCACCGAGGTGCTCAAGACCGAAGAGGAGCGCTTCTTCCAGACCATTGCCAACGGCATGGAGATCCTGGAAGGTGCGCTGGCCACGGGTGCGAAGGTCATCGATGGCGAAACTGCCTTCAAGCTGCACGACACCTACGGCTTCCCGGTCGACCTGACCGCCGACGTCTGCCGCGAGCGCGATGTGACCGTTGACCAGGCCGGCTTTGACGCGGCCATGGCCCGCCAGCGCGAGCAGGCCCGTGCCGCCGGCAAGTTCAAGATGGCCGCCGGCCTCGAATACAGCGGCGTGGCCACCGGCTTCCACGGCTACGAACACCTGACGGTGGACGCGGCCAACGTGACCGCCATCTATGTCGATGGCGCCCCTGTGCAGCAGGCCAATGCCGGTGACGATGCCGTCATCGTGCTGGACCACACCCCGTTCTACGCCGAGAGCGGTGGCCAGTGTGGCGACGCCGGTGAACTGCGCAATGGCACCAGCCGCTTCGTGGTGGAAGACACCCTGAAGATCCAGGCCGATGTGTTCGGCCACCATGGCCGCGTGGTCGAAGGTGGCATCCAGGTGGGCGACAAGCTCAACGCCAAGGTCGATGCCGATCTGCGCGCGCGCACCGTGCGCAACCACAGCGCCACCCACCTGATGCACAAGGCCCTGCGTGAAGTGCTGGGCGAGCACGTGCAGCAGAAGGGCTCGCAGGTCACGCCCGACCGCACCCGGTTCGACTTCTCGCACGGCCAGCCCGTCACCGACGACGAGATCCGCCAGATCGAAGCCATCGTCAATGCCGAAGTGCTGGCCAACGCCGACGCCTCGGCCCAGGTCATGGCCCTGGAAGACGCCCAGAAGACCGGCGCCATGATGCTGTTCGGCGAGAAGTACGCCGACACCGTGCGCGTGCTGAGCATCGGCTCCAGCAAGGAACTGTGCGGCGGCACCCACGTCAAGCGCACCGGCGACATCGGCCTGTTCAAGATCGTGGCCGAAGGCGGTGTGGCTGCGGGCGTGCGCCGCATCGAAGCCATCACCGGCGCCGACGCCCTGGCCTACACGCAGAAGCTGGAAGGCACCGTGAACGGCCTGGCCGCGCTGCTCAAGGCCACCCCGCACGACGTGCCGGCCCGCGTGGCCGCTGCGCAGGATCAGATCCGTGCGCTGGAAAAGGAAATCGCCGCCCTGAAGGGCAAGCTGGCCTCCAGCCAGGGCGATGAACTCGTGGCTCAGGCCGTCGAGGTCAAGGGCGTGAAGGTGCTGGCTGCGGTGCTGGAAGGCGCTGACGCCGCCACCTTGCGTACCTCGATGGACCAGCTCAAGAGCAAGCTCAAGACGGCGGCCATCGTGCTGGCTGCAGTCGATGGTGGCAAGGTGCAGCTGGCCGCTGGCGTGACGGCCGACACCACGGCCAAGGTCAAGGCCGGTGAGTTGGTGAACTTCGTGGCCCAGCAGGTCGGTGGCAAGGGCGGTGGCAAGCCCGACATGGCCATGGCCGGTGGCACCGACGCCGCCGCATTGCCCCAGGCCCTGGCCGGTGTGCAGGCCTGGGTGGCCGAGCGCCTCTGAACCCCTGCCGTGTCGCCTGTGAACCCCTGGCGGGGCCGCTGACACCACCCACAAGGCCCTTCGGGGCCTTTTTCTTTGGGTGGAGTGTCCGCATGCGTGAGCTTTGTCACGCAGCTGTCCAGGGACTTGCCCTGAGGTGTCGGGCGCGAATCCCTGGCTGTCATCTGTGATCCTGTGTCGCCCTGTATCGTGTGGATACATTGATCTGCATCAACAGAGATAACGAGGTGACACCGATGTCTGCTACCCAGTCGAACGAAAAGGCCCAAGCCGTGCACCCCATCGTGCCGCGCCTGAAGCTGCAGTTCCAGCTGGACCACCCCGACATCCCGAAGTACTGGATGGGTGGTGATGCGTTCAAGTCGCGCTTCTGGGATGCCCTGTCCCTGATCTTCCCGCCTGGCGAGAAGTACTTCATGAACTGCGTGCGTGATTTCAAGGACCGCATCGACGACCCGAAGCTGCTGCAGGACATCAAGGATTTCAACATGCAGGAGGCCCAGCACGGCATGGTCCACCGTCAGGACAATGACCGCCTGCGCCGCCAGGGTGTGGATGTGGACGCCCACACCCAGTTCGTCGAAGACCTGATGAACAAGCACTACCGCACGAACTACTCGAAGGAGTACAACATTGCGGTGACGTCGGCCCTGGAGCATTTCACCTCGATCATCGCCCACACGCTGTTCGACAAGCGTGACGTGATGAAGGAAGCCGACCCCCGCGTGCGTGCCATGTATTCGTGGCATGCCATCGAGGAGGTCGAGCACAAGGGCGTGGCTTATGACGTGATGGAAGACTACGCCAAGGTGGGTTACTGGATGCGTGTGGCGGCTCTGGTGCACGCCACCTTCATGTTTCCGGCCATCATCTTCAAGATCCAGCGCGCGTTGCTCAAGCACGACGGCTTCAGCTTCCTGCAGCGCGCCAAGCTGTTCGCGGGCGGCCTGTGGTGGATGTTCAAGCCGGGTGGCCTGCTGCAGCCCATGGCCAAGGCCTACTGGCTTTACTACAAGCCCGGTTACCACCCCTGGCAGGAAACCGAACAGCCTGGTTACGACCAGTGGCTGGAAGCCTTCAACGCCAGCGGTGACCCGGTCAAGGCCAGCGAACAGACCCGCACAGCCCTGGCCCTGTGATCCAGCCCAGGCCCGCCCACGCGGGTCTGATGGTGAAAAGCCCTGTGAGCCCTCTTCGGAGGGCTTTTTGTTTTGCAATGCAGCATGGCTTTCCTGGGGAAAGCCCTAGGGGGTGGTGTCGCGCCTGAAACCCTGCTTGTCATTTCCCATCCTGTCAGAAGGGGTAACGATTTCTTAAAGTGAAGTCATCAGGCATCCATGCCGCCAGTCCAAAGAAATCTGGAGACGCACCCCATGACCCAGTTCCCCGCCGCACACCCCATCGTTCCGCGTGAGCGCCTCGATTTCCACCTCGCCGATGCCGACATCCCCAAGTACTGGTTCGGCGGCGATGCCTACAAGACCCGCCTGTTCGACGCCCTGTCGCTGATCTTCCCGCCCGGTGAGAAGTTCTTCATGACCTGCGTGCGCGACTACCGCGACCAGATCACCGACGCCAAGCTGCTCGACGAGATCAAGGGCTTCAACCGCCAGGAAGCCCAGCACAGCATGGTGCACAACCAGTACAACGACCGCCTGCGCTCGCAGGGCATCGATGTCGACCGCCTGATGGGCTGGCTGGAAGACCTGCTGTTCAACCAGTACCGCAGCAAGCGCAGCCGTGCCTACACCCTGGCCATCACCTGCGCGCTGGAGCACTTCACCTCGATCGGCGCGCATTCGCTGTTCGACAAGCGCGATGTGCTCAAGGACGCTGACCACCGCGTGCGCGCCATGTACGCCTGGCACGCCATCGAGGAGGTCGAGCACAAGGGCGTGGCCTACGACGTGATGATCGATTACGCCAAGGTGGGCAACTTCACCCGCATCCTGGCCATGCTGGAAACCAGCCTGATCTTCCCCAAGGTCATCCACTACTTCTGCGACGAACTGCTGAAGGCCGACGGTTTCAGCTGGTGGGAGCGCCGCAAGATGCACGTCAAGGGCTTCTGGTGGGCGTTCAAGCCGGGCGGCCTGGTGGCCCCCATGATCAAGGCTTATTTCCCGTACTACCGGATGGATTTCCACCCCTGGCAAGAGACCGATCAGCCCGGTTACGACGAATGGCTGGCCGGCTTCAACAAGAACCGCGACCCCATCGAAGCCAGCGAGCACATGCGCGAGCTGATGGGTGCCGCTGCCCGCTGATCCGGACACAAACAGGCAATTTCGGGGCACGCGTGCCCAGATAGTTGGTTAGACTTCGGCACACTCCGCTCGGGTGTGCCGATTTTTTTTCATGCGTATACCGATTCCACCAGCCATGCTTGAGGCCTTGGGCATCAAGCCGATCCCGCTGTTCATGCTGTCCAGCTGGATCAAGGCGGCCGCGAAATGCGGATTCAACGTGCAGCCCCTGTTCAAGGAGGCTGGCATCAAGATCGACCTCATCCGGCTGGAAGATGCCCGGGTGTCGCCACTGCAGCTGATCTCCGTGCTGGAGCAGTGCGTGGCGATGTCGCCCGACCGCTACTTCCCTCTGGTGCTGGGTGACACCTTCGCCTTCGAATCGTTGCCCGAGTTCGAAACCCTGCTGACCACCAGTCCGACCCTGCGCGATGCGCTGAAGGTGGCTGATCTGGCGCGTCGCGTGGTGCTGCCCTGGATCACCATCGAGCTGATCGAGGAGGGTGATCTGGCCAAGGTGAAGGTGGGTTTTGACGTGCCCATCCCGAACATCCACGCGTTCGGCCTGCCCCTGCACATGGTGTCCGAAGGCATCATGGCCTCGATCCGCAAGTTCGGCCGCAACCTGCAAGGCACCGACGATGGCTTCGTGGGGGTGGAGCTGCGCAGCCCTCCGAACAAGTTTTCGGCCCAGATGGA
>JBEGRT010000476.1:0-2742 GCA_041180305.1 Pseudomonadota bacterium | reverse complement strand
GCCCGACGAAGTCAGCCAACTGGAATGGAAGGCCTGACGATCATGAGCAAGGGAACCCAAGGGCAAGAGGTGATGGAACTCACCTTCCAATCGCCGCCAGAAACCACAGACGAATCGGGTGTGGTGCGCATCTGCGAAGTGTGGGGCGTTGTCAATGACCAGCAGCTGCAGGGCCTGTACACGTTCAACGTACGCACGGGTGCATTGCACATCACCGTGCGCGACCAGAAGGCCACGATCGCGACCGGCCCCGTGCTGGGCCGTTTGTTCGACGCAGTGGGAGGCAGCCATGCGCAAACCCATTGAACAAGAACTGCGCGAGCCCTGGACCGACAAGCTGCCAGCCGTCGGCGGTGCAGGTCGCGCTGTCGGCCTGCACCTGATGACACCGCGCGAACGCATGTGGCAGGCCATGAAGCAGCTGAACCGCAAGGGCGACTGGACCATCAGCCAAGTCACTGACCTGGCACACCCGGTCGAGCTGTCATCGGTCAAGACCTATGTGGACAGCCTGGTCGTGGCCGGCCTGGTTGAGCGCAAGGCCGAACAGCAAGGGCAGGGGGCCAAGAAGAGCGGCCTGGCAAAAGGCACAGGCAACGCATTTGAGGCCATCCCGCACCGCATGCTGGTCAGCTGGCACGAAGCGCCGCGCCTGACGCGTGAGGGCCGCGTTGTCACGCAGGGCCTGGGCAACCTGGCCATGTGGCGCTGTGCCCGCATCCGCAAGGTGTTCACCCCCTCTCAGCTGGCCAGCGAGGCCAGCGTGGGTGAGATCCAGGTCAAGCTCAGCACGGCCAAACAGTACTGCCTGGCGCTGGAAAAGTCCGGCTACTTCAAGTTGCTCCGCAAAGGCAAAGGTGGCGGCACTGAAAGCCAGTATCAATTGATCCGCGACACCGGCCCGATCGCGCCTGCGATCACCCGCGCCAAAGTCGTGTTCGACCGAAACATCGGCGAACTCCAACCCCTGCAAACCGCCCAAGAACTCTGCGACGAGTTGGGCTGAGGGACACCGAAATGACGAACATCAAAGAGCGAGGTACGTCCAAAAACAGCCCCGCAGCCAAGAAGACGCCGCCGATCAAGCCACTGCCAGCCGATGTGCTGCAGATCGTGCGCACCCAGGCCAAACGCATGAAGGGCACGGAGTTGGCCGAGCGCCTCGGCGTCAGCAGCAGCGCTGTGAGCCAGGCCGTCAACGACAAGTTCGTTGGCAACGTCGAGCGGTTCTGCCTGCGCGTACGTGGCGTGTTCGGCGGTGACCGGGTCACCTGCCCGGTGCTGGGCGACATCGACACGAAGGTGTGCCTGGACCAGCAGCAACGCCCTGTTGCCTACACAAACCCGATGCGCGTGCAACTCGCCCGCGCCTGCAAGGGCTGCGCACACAACCAGCGCCAGCAAACCGCAGCGCCAGGAGATCACCATGAATGACACCCGCAGTGGCATCGGCCGTCAGCACGGCCTGGCCGCCCATCGTCCCGCAGTGACGGTCCCCGAGCAGATGGCTCGCCGCGACCTGGTCGTTGTGCTCGCATGTGTGCTGGGCCTGCTCGGCCTGTATGTCGTCGGCAGTGCACTCGACATTGCAGCCGAGCAGCGAGCCAGGGCCGAGCAGCAACGCCTGATCGAATCCCTCGACCGAGAAGCCCAAGTACTCGACGAGCAGCTGGTGCGTCAGGCCGAGCTGGCACGGCTGAGAGACGCCTATGCCCAGGGCCAGCGCGACGCCATGGCCGCCCTGCGTGATCGCCCTGAGGGCGTTGCCCTGCTGCAGGCCTGCCGCGCCATGGCCGCCGTGAGCCCCAAGAAAGGCGGTGTGTGATGAATCAGCAATCACGCAACGAAATCGCGATGGCCGAGGTGGCCTACGTCACAGCGATGATGGCTCGTCCCGTGGGCGTCTCTCGCCAAGACGTGATGGGCGAGCTGCAGCTCAGCCGCAGCGCAGCAGACCTGCGCCTGCTCAAGGCCACGAAAGAGGTGCCGCACTACATGTGGCAGGCCAGCACTGGCCGTTTCGCCGAGCGTCGGTACTTCTCGTCTGCAGAGGCGTGTGCAGCCTACACACGCGACCCGTCTGCATTTCGCGCAAAGGCCGCAACGGCCAATGGCGACTTCAGTGTGGCCGGCGAGCGTGGCCATGTGATCGAAGGCATCGGCCGTCCCAGCTTCATCAACCCTGCCAACAGCCAGGCACGACCTGGCGCCATGGATGCCGCTGAACTGCCCAGCCGGCGCGGCAACTACCTGTACTACCGAGACGGCAGCTGCCGGCCTGTGGAGTGATTCATGAGCCAGACACCAGCCACCCAACGCACATGCCTGGTCGAAACCTGCGGTCGCACTGTCGATCGGCACCAGCTTTTGTGTCAACCGCATTTCAAGCTGCTGCCACCACAGATGGCAGACAACCTGTACTTCACCTGGGCCTTGTCCAGACGCCCTAATCGCCAGCCCCAGCAGGTGCGTTGCCAGGGCTACTACGAAGCCGCACGCAACCGGGCGCTGCAGCACATCGAAGAAGCCACCAATCCCTCGCCCATCACCACGCCAAAGGAATGACCATGGCCCCCAAAGGCAAGAAAGCATCACCACCCCCTCCGGCACCAGGCATGGTGTCCATCGAAGAAAAGGCGCACGCCTATTCCGAAGCCCTGCGCCTGCGGGGTGAGCTGGTCAGCAAGTTGCGCGACCACATCAAGGTCATCACCGACGAGGCCCTGCCGGATCTGCGCCGTC
>JBEGRT010000475.1:0-4555 GCA_041180305.1 Pseudomonadota bacterium | reverse complement strand
GAAGCCGGCATGGACGCCTTCGCCAAGTTCATGCTGGATGTGCAGTACCCGCCCAACCCCGTTCGCAACCTGGACAACTCGCTGACGCCGGCTCAAAAGCGTGGTTCGGATTTCTATTTCGGCACACGTCCGGCTGACGGGTTCAAGATCAGCCTGCTGGGCAGCAGCCTGTCACCGAACAACAACTGCAACGGCTGTCACACCATCGACGCCGCCAAGGGTCAGTACGGTTCCAACGGCATGCAGTCTTTCGAAGGCATTTCGCAGATCTTCAAGATCCCGCATGTGCGCAACATGTACCAGAAGGTCGGCCGCTTCGGCTCGCCGGCTCAGCCGTTCTCGACCGCTGCTGGCACGGGCCACCTGGGTGACCAGGTCCGTGGCTACGGCTTCGTGCACGACGGCACGGCCGACACCCTGGCGCACTTCTTCACCGTGCGCGTGTTCTCGCCGACTTTGAACTCGGGCTTCCCGCTGTTCAACCCGGATGCCACCCGCCGCGATGTGGAAGCCTTCATGCACGTGGCCGACAGTGACGTGGGCCCGATCGTGGGTCAGCAGGTCACGCTGACGTCGTCGAACGCTGCCACCGTGGGCGCTCGGATCGATCTGCTGATCGCCCGTGCCAAGGCGCCCTTCGTGTCGAAGGAACTGGGCGGCAGCACCACCGAGTGCGATCTGGTGGCCAGCGTGGTCGAAGGTGGCACCCGCCGTGGCTATGCCTACAACACGAGCACCGGCAACTTCGAAGCCAGCAATGGCACGACCCGCAGTGACGCAGCCCTGCGCGGCCTGGCCGCCACGGCCGGCCAGGAAGTGACCTACACCTGCACGACCCCGGGTTCGGGCAAGCGCGTGGCCTTCGGCAGCTGATCCAGTCGGCTGTCTCCAGCAAAAAGCCCCAGCGCCTTGCGGCCTGGGGCTTTTTTCATGGCATTCACTGACCAGAACTGGATCACCCCGCCTCACCCAGCAGAAACCGCATTTCCTCGTCGGTGAAACCGGCGCGTTTGCGGGCTTCCATGTTGTATGGGGGGCGCAGCCTGGGGGCCTCATGGGCCAGCACCAGTTGTGGGTAGACCGCGGTGGCCTGCAGACCGCGCTGCTGGCACAGGTGATGGAACCAGCGGTTGCCGATGGCCACATGCCCTACTTCATCGCGCAGGATGATGTCGAGGATGGCCACGGCTTGCAGGTCACCTGCCTTGGTCAGCTTGGCCTGGATGGGCGGTGTGGCATCCAGCCCGCGCGCCTCCAGCGTGCGCGGCACCAGGGCCATGCGCGCCAGGATGTCGCCGGCGGTTCGTTCGCACATGGCCCACAGGCCGTTGTGGGCGTCGAAATCGCCGTAATCGAAACCCAATGTGCGCAAGTGGTCACGCAGCAGGGTGAAGTGCTGGGCCTCCTCGTGGGCCACCTGCAGCCAGTCTCGGTAAAAGCCATCGGGCATGCCGTCGAAGCGCCACACCGCATCGAGCGCCAGATTGATGGCATTGAATTCGATGTGGCAGATTGCGTGCAGCAGTGCAGCGCGCCCTTCCAGCGTGAACGGCGAACGGGTGGGCACATCCTTGGCCGGCACCAGTGCTGGTCGGGCCGGGCGGCCGGGGAGGGCAGTGGCGGGCACGTGTTCCAGCGGCGCAGTCCAGTGCCCTGCGTTCACCAGCAGGTTCGGGTCCGCCTGTGACTCGGCCCACAGCATGAGCACAGCTTGAGCCTTGTGCTGCGGGTCGCACTCCTGCAGGGCGCTCAGCGCCTGCGCGCGCAGGGGTTTCATTCCGCCCAGACGATCCAGCCCTGGTGGGCCGACAGCAGCACCAGCACGCCAAAGGCGATGCGGTACCAGGCGAACGGGATGAAGTCGTGCGTTGACACGAACTTGAGCAGCCAGCGCACGCAGATCCAGGCCGAGATGAAGGCGAACACCAGGCCCGTGAGGAACACGGGGGCGTCGGCCAGCGACAGGATGGCGCGCTCCTTGTAGAGGCTGTATGCGCCAGCGCCGATCAGCGTGGGAATGCCCAGGAAGAAGCTGAACTCGGTGGCCGCCTTGCGCGACAGGCCCAGCATCATCCCGCCGATGATGCTGGCGCCCGAACGGCTCGTGCCCGGCACCAGGGCCAGGCATTGCAGCAGCCCAACCTTCAGAGCGTCGAGCACGCTCATGTCGTCGATGGTTTCGATGCGTGCCACCGGGTGGGCCTTGGCGCGCCGTTCGGCCCACAGGATGATCAGGCCGCCGATGATGAAGGTGGTGGCCACCACGGTAGGTGTGAACAGGTGCGCCTTGATGGCCTTGCCGAAAATCAGCGCCAGCACCACCGCCGGCAGGAAGCCGACGATGACGTTCAGTGCAAAACGCTGGGCCACGGCATCGCGTGTGATGCCTTGCACGGTGCTGAGGATGCGCTGCCAGTACACGAGCACCACCGCAAAGATGGCGCCGGTCTGGATGGCGATGTCGAACACCTTGGCTTTTTCCGCCCCCAGCGAACCGCCGAAGTCCAGCAAGGAGCCGGCCAGGATCAGGTGCCCCGTGCTCGAGATGGGCAGGAACTCTGTGAGTCCTTCCACCACACCCATCACCATCGATTTGAGAAACAGCACCTGGTCCACGAGAGTCCTTTGTTGCGATCTGCCAGCAAAAGCAAGATCTTAGGGCAGGCCAGTGCACCTTCGCCTCGCAGAGGCCCTTCATCTGCAGGAGCCGGGCGCCTGTGTCAGCATGCAGGTCTCAACCCGTGGCGAACCATGACAGCTTTTCCTTCCACCTTGAACTGGCCCAATCGATACCTGCAGTGGGGCGAAGCCGTCCAGGCCCAGTCGGGGCCGCGCATGGTTCATCGGCAGGCAGGTGAGCCGCTGGAAGGCCTGCACTGGGTGGCCCACAGCCCTTCGGCCGCGCAGGCCCTTGGCTGGCCGGTGGACTGGTGGCAGCCTGGCCCTGACCTGCAGGCCGATGCGCTGCATGTCTTCGCCGGCACAGCGCAGTGGCCAGGCATGCAACCATGCGCCACGGTGTACAGCGGGCACCAGTTCGGGCAGTGGGCCGGGCAGCTGGGCGATGGCCGCGCCTTGCTCCTGGGTGAGGTCGGCACCCCGCACGGCCCTCAGGAAGTGCAGCTCAAAGGGGCTGGGCAGACACCTTATTCCCGCCGGGGCGACGGCCGGGCCGTGCTGCGTTCGTCCATCCGCGAGTTCCTGTGCAGCGAGGCCATGCACGCCCTGGGCATTCCCACCAGCCGCGCACTCTGCCTGGTGGGCGCCAGCAGCCGCGTCGTGCGGGAAACGGTGGAAACCGCCGCCGTGGTCACCCGTGTGGCCCCCAGCTTCATCCGGTTCGGTCATTTCGAGCACCTGGCGCACCATCGCCAGCCCGGGCACCTGAGCGCCCTGGCCGCCCTGGTCGATTTCGTCATCGATCAGCACCTGCCCGACATGGCGGGCCTGCCACCAGCGGCCACCTCACCCGAGCGGCCATTGGCCTTGTTGCGCCATGTGGCGGAGTCCACGGCGCGCCTGATGGCCCAATGGCAGGCGGTCGGCTTCTGCCATGGGGTGATGAACACCGACAACATGTCGATCCTCGGGCTGACGATCGATTACGGCCCCTTCGGCTTCATGGACGCGTTCGACCCCGACCACATCTGCAACCACTCTGACCACGCGGGCCGCTACCGCTGGCGCTACCAGCCGGACATCGGCTTCTGGAATTGCGGGGCCTTGGCCCAGGCCCTGGCAGCCCTGGTGCCCGACGTGGACCAGGAGCACAGCGAAGGTCACCAGGCTTTGCTGGACGCTCTGAAGACCTACGAGTCGGTCTATGCCGAGGCCATGACCCAGCGTTGGGCCGCCAAGCTGGGGCTGCGCGATGTGCAGGCAGGGGACGCCGACCTGGCGCAACGCTGGCTCAAGCTGATGGCCGCGCAGAAAGCCGACTTCACCATCAGCTTCCGCAGGCTCTCTCATTACCGGCCGGATCAGGCCCCTGATGCGCCTGACAACGCGCCGGTGCGAGACCTGTTCCTCGACCGCCGAGCCTTCGACGCCTGGGCCCTCGATTACAGCGCCCGCCTGAACCAGGAGGGCGAGGACTGTGCGGCACGCGCGGCCCGCATGGACCGCATCAACCCCTGGGTCGTGTTGCGCAACCACCTGGCCCAGCGTGCCATCGATCACGCCCAGCATGGAGATTTCACCGAGGTGAACCGTTTGCACACCCTGTTGCAGGACCCTTTCACCGAACGCCCCGAAGGCGTGCAAGATGCCGACTTCCCGCCGGAATGGGCCGCGTCCATTGCCGTGTCCTGTTCGTCCTGATGTTTCCTGCAGGAGAGACCCACCATGAGCGACTACAAGGTTCACAAGCCCGACGCCCAATGGCGCGAGCAACTCGACGACATGCAATTCCGTGTCACGCGCCAGGCCGCCACCGAGCGGGCCTTCACCGGCAAGTACTGGGATCATTTCGAAGATGGCATCTATCAGTGCGTCTGCTGCGGTGCCCCCCTGTTCGATGCCCGGACCAAGTTCGATGCTGGCTGCGGCTGGCCCA